>JBFWQN010000162.1:0-9816 GCA_050249405.1 Hyphomicrobiaceae bacterium
CGCTCGGGGCGACATCAGTGCTTGCCGCCGTGCCCGCCGTGGCCGCCACTCTTGGTCGCCAAGGCGCCGACCGCATACTTGACCGTAACGGTCCCCGCCGTCTTGAACACGAGCGTGCCTTCGACGCTATCGCCTTCCTTGAGCGGCTCCTTCAGCTCCATGAACATGACGTGGAAGCTGCCGGGCTTCAGCGTGACCTTCTCTCCGGGCTTGATCTCCAGCCCGTTCGGCAACTCCCGCATTTTCATCACGTCCTTCTCGACAGCCATCTCGTGGATCTCGACGCGACCCGAGCGCACGAGCGATCCGCCGATCAGGAAATCACTCTCCTTCCCGGTGTTCTCGATGGTCATGAAGCCGCCGGCCACCTTGGCGGCGGCGGGCGTCGCACGTGACCAGGGAGTAGAGATCTTGATCTGCCCGACAGAGTAGTCTGCGGCGGCAGCCGGAAGCGCCGTTACGATGCAAAGTGCGCAAGCGGCGGCCGTTGCGCGCACGAGCGTGCGCAGGGTGGAGAGGTGCGATGACATGGATGTTTCCCGCAAGGTCGCATTGAATGCGGTGGACGGCGCCGATTGATCGCATTGCTATGGATGGATCGCGCCTGACTGGTCGGGGTGGGAGGCTCAGACGTCGAGCACGGTCGGCGGCGCGCGCGCCATCCACGCATGCGATCGCGGCGAATCAGACACGGCAGACGGTGGCTCGGCAGTCCACGTCGTGCACCCGATCACGGGCATGAAGACGACTGTCGGGCTCGGGACATGCCCCAGCACCGCCATCGCGGCAAGGCAGGGCGTTCCGGCCTCGACCGTGCCGGGTGCGCTCGGCAGGCCTTCGCTGCCGGGGGCCGGCGGCTTGATCGCGCCGCCCGTGCAGATGACCAGCCCGGGTGATCCTGCGCCGGCCTCGGCGAACGAGAGCATGTACCCGGCAGGCAGCAGCGCCTTCGCCACCAGGGCGAGAGCGATGAGCCAGATATGCCAAGTGCGAGCCGTCATCGCGGACCCCATTGCCGATGGCTATGCTAACGGCAGCGCAGCGAGCCGCGCCTGCCGCGATTCGCCGCGCAGGCAGACGAAGGACATGCCGGGTCCGTCCGTCCACTATTCACCGCAGCTGCGGCGGCGAATTGCTCAAGTCTACGATGTCTCGATTGCCTTCGTGCCAGTCGACGGCGCCGGCGAAACGATGGTGCCCAGAAGAGGACTCGAACCTCCACGCCTCGCGGCGCCAGTACCTGAAACTGGTGCGTCTACCAATTCCGCCATCTGGGCACTGTGACGTGGGCCTGGAGTCACTCGGGACCGCAGCGCTTCTTGCCATCTCGGCTAAACGCGATGCCCCCGGCACAACCCGGGACCAACCTCCGTCGCGCCGCAAATCAGCGCATTCGCCCCTGCATGTCAATGGCAATTCGAGGCGGCCCCGGTCGGCGCAGCAGCCACCGCCGCCTTCCCGGCCGCGGTCGAGGCACCATCGCCACCGTGTCAGCCGCGGCTGTAGGGAAAGCAACGCTCGCGATCGAGCGGCAAGCCGAAGTGCTTCGCCAGTGCCGCAATGGCGGCGCCGTGTGCCGGATAAGGATCGGCGTTGGCCTTGCCGACGATGATCGACCGAAACCCCGGCTGTGCCTTCCCGCCCGGCGGTAGCATGCCCGTCACGAGGGCCTTGCCCTCTTTGTCGCGCAAGGTCACGAACAGCGGCATCGAGCGCTGAATGTGGTCCTTGAGCCCGATGTTCTGCTCGATGAAGCGTCCGCCGGCCGGGGGCGAGTAGCTCCGGCGAGCCCTTTCGTGAGCTTCGCGGAAATAGCGCTCGACGGCATGATCCATGAGCCGCGATTCGGCCTCTGCCTCGGCCATGGTGACCAGACGGAACCATGTGTCGGGAGCTGCATCGCAAACGTACTGCATGACGCACTCCTTTGGAGATCGCCGATCGACTCTAAGGGAGTGCGACGGCCAGTCAATCGCCACGGCTCGGCGGTCTTTGCCGTCGCGCGCCACCAGACGAAGCGCGCGAGACGATGGTGTCCGGTGCGCATGGCGCGACTGTGGCGCGAGTATCACGGTCTTGACTTCAACTGATCCCGCCCGCGGCCCCGCCTTGACCTCGCCGCACTGATTTTCCATTCCGATCCTGATCAGAGAATTCGAGCCGGTCGAGCGAATGACAGCGGTCAATAGCTGGCGTCGACGCTCGAAGTCGCCGATTGGGACCATCGCCAGGGACGCCTCACTTGACCCCTCGGACCACGCCCCCGCCACTGCCCAAGGTCTGGCCAAGCCCATCCTCGGCTTCGGTCGCCCCTCCGCCGACCGTGCCGGCTGCCGTCGAGCCTGCTCGGATGCAGCCGGGCAGCGGGACCGACGTGCGGGGCGGCCGGTCGATCCTGAAGCGTGCCATCGTCGGCATCGTGCTCCTAGCGGCGATCGCCGGAGGTGGGGCTTGGCTGATGGATGCCTCGATCGACAAGACGGAGGAGACAGCGGCGGCTGGTGACGGCCGCGTTCGGCTGGCCGGAGTGACGAGCTGGGGCTACCAGCTGCAACGGCTCGATGTCGCCAGCGCCGCCGCCGCACCCATCGACCTCATCGTCGTCGACCACTCTGTCGCGGAGCGGGGCGAGGACTCGTCGGTGCTCGAACGGCTGAAGCGCAAGGCGGACGGCAGTCGCCGCACAGTCCTCGCGTACGTGTCGATCGGCGAGGCGGAGGATTATCGCCGCTACTGGCGGAAGGAATGGGCGGCGCCTGCGCCCTTGCGTGGTGCCAGACCGCTGCTGACGAGCCTGACCACCGGCGGCTCCGCCGTCCGCACGCACGCCCGGCCACTCGCTGCGGACACAGCGCGTCCGCCCCTGGTGCCGACAGCAGCGGCCCCGGCCTGGCTCGGCGACGAGAATGCGGAGTGGCGCGGCAATTTTCGGGTGCGCTTCTGGCATCCGGACTGGAAGACCCTGGTCTTTGGCCAGGCCGACTCGGCCATAGACCGTGCCGTTGCGGCCGGATTCGACGGTGTCTATCTCGATCGCGCCGACGTCTATGGCTTGTGGCGCCGTGAGCAGCCTTCCGCCAGGGCAGACATGATCGATCTTGTCTCGGGCCTGGCGGCGCATGCCCGCCGGCAAAAGCCCGGGTTCATGGTCGTGATGCAGAATGCGGAGGAGCTGCTGACGAGCCGCGAGCTCCGTCGCACCCTGGACGGGGTCGCCAAGGAGGATCTTCTGTTCGGCATCGACGGCGAGGGCCGCCAGAACGCGGCCGCGGATATCGACGCCAGCCTCAAGTACTTGCGCGTGGCCCGCAAGGACGGCCTGCCGGTGCTCGTCATCGAGTACGTGGCCGAGCCGATGGCCAGGGAAAGCATCCGCAAACGGCTTGCGGGCGAGGGCTTCGTGGCGAGCTTCGGGCCGCGCATGCTGGACAGCTTGAGTAGCGTCCGCTAGCGCTTCCGCGGCGACAGCTCGGTAGATCTGCGCCTGCGCGCATTCGCCACCCTTGGGCGTGCGATCGGCGTCGGGACCGTTTGTTGACTCACTCCCTCCCCGTCACTATGGTCCGCGCCGCAGATCACACCCGCCGCGCTGAGGGGTTCCCCTCGTGCGTTCATACGGCGAGTTTTCCCATGCCAGTCGACGGCAAGCCCGGCGAGCGCCCTCGAGGCGAGTTGACGCCGGAGGAGCGCGCCGATCTCGAGCGGCGGTCCGGAAGCCTCGGCCGCAAGCTCGACGAGGCTCGTCGGGCCGGGCATGGGGGTAAGCCGGCCGCCGGAGACGGAGGCCGGGGCGAGGCGATGGGGAAGGCTCTCCGCCTCTCCGCGGAGCTGATCGGCGGGGTCGTCGTCGGCAGCGCGATTGGGTGGTATCTGGATGAATGGCTGGGCAACAAGAAGCCTTACTTGTTCGTCCTGTGTTTTTTGCTCGGGGCTGCGGCCGGGATGCTGAATGTCATCCGGGGCGCGATGCGCGAGAAGACGCCGCCGTTGCCGTCCGTCAAGGACGAGCGCGACGAGGACAACTGAGACGCGAGGCCGGGGAAGCGCGACGTGGCAGGTCCGATCGAGCAGTTCCATATCAAGCCGTGGTATCAGTGGGATATCAACGGCATTGATGCGACGTTCACGAACGCTTCGGCCTTCATGGTCGGTGCTGTCGCGTTGGCGTCCGGCTTCATGATCTACGCGATGCGCAACCGCTCGCTCGTGCCGTCTCGGCTCCAGTCGACGGCCGAGATCATGTACGAGTTCGTCGCCTCGACAGTGCGCGACAATGTCGGCGAGGAAGGGATGAAATTCTTCCCGCTCGTCTTCTCGCTGTTCATGTTCGTGCTCTTCTGCAACATGATCGGCATGGTTCCGTTCGGCTACACGGTCACCAGCCAGATCGTCGTCACTGCGGCCCTCGCCCTGCTGGTGATCGGTATCGTCATCGTCTACGGTTTCATGCAGCACGGGATCGGCTTTCTGAAGCTGTTCGTGCCCGACGTGCCGGCATGGCTTCTGCCGATCATGATCCCCATCGAGGTGATCTCTTTCCTGTCGCGGCCGCTGAGCTTGTCCGTCCGCTTGTTCGCGAACATGCTGGCCGGACATATCGCCCTGAAGATCTTCGCTGGCTTTGTCGCTTCGCTTCTCGCGGCGGGTGCCTGGGCGTTGATCGCGCCGTTGCCTCTGCTCCTAACCACCGCGCTGACCGCGCTGGAGGTGCTGGTAGCAGGCCTTCAAGCTTACGTTTTCGCTGTGCTGACTTGCGTCTATCTCAACGACGCGGTTCACGGCGGCCACCACTAGCTCACATGTCGCTTGGCGGCCTCGGGTCCGCTCTGGCGCGTGCACCAACGCTCCTTCATCAATCCATCCATCGATCAACGGGAGAGAACTCATGGATCCGATCATCGGCAAGGCTATCGGCGCAGGGCTTGCTTGCCTCGGCATGGCGGGCGCCGGCATCGGCCTCGGCAATCTGTTCGGACAGTTCCTGGCCGGCGCGCTGCGCAATCCGTCGGCCGCCGACAGCCAGCGCGGCACCCTGCTTCTCGGCTTCGCCCTGACCGAGGCGCTCGGCATCTTCTCGCTCCTCATCGCGCTGCTGCTGCTGTTCGTGGTCTGATGCACTTTGCCTCGTTGGGATGCGGCATGTGTCGCTGCCCCGGGGATAGTCCGCAGAAGACCTCTTCAACGACGACACGCGGCAGCCGGCGCCTCGGCGCTCGGCGAGCCGCGTAGCGAGCTCGAGCAAACCAGTCATGGCAGCACCGAAAGGTACCAAGGACGCGGCACACGGCGCCACGACGGGCACCAGTGTGGGCGCGGCTGATCATCATGGCGGGGGCCATGGCGCCTTTCCGCCTTTCGATCCGAGCACGTTTGCGCCGCAGCTGGTTTGGCTCGCGATCACGTTCGGCTTCCTCTATCTCATGATGTCGCGTGTGGCGCTGCCGCGGGTGGCGTCGGTGCTGGCCGAGCGTCGCGAGCGTATTCAAAGGGACTTGCTGGAGGCAGAGCGGCTGAAAGCCGAGACCGATACGGCACTCAAGTCCTACGAGAAGTCTTTGGCGGACGCCCGTGGCCGTGCGCAGGGTCTGGCCAAGGACATGCGCGATCGCATGTCGGCCGACATGGAGCGCGAGCGCAAGCGCGTCGACGATGCCAATGCCGCCAAGCTCGCCGAGACAGAGGCGAGGATCGCGGAGACCAAGTCTCGCGCTCTGGCGAACGTCGATAGCCTCGCTGCCGATACGGCAAATGCCATCGTCGAGCGCTTGATCGGTGCCGGCACGGCCGATCAGCGGGTGCGCGCGCCTGATCCGCAGCCAGTTTAGCACGAGGAGATTGCGGCATGGGCGCCGAAGGCTGGGTTGCAGTCGCCTTTTTCCTGTTTGTCGGTCTGCTGATTTACATGAAGGCGCCGGCGATGATCGCCGAAAGCCTGGATCAGCGAGCCGACGCGATTCGCAAGGAGCTGGACGAGGCGCGTCGGCTTCGTGAGGAGGCGCAGGATCTGCTGGCCGACTACCAGCAGAGGCAACGCCGCGCCGACGACGAGGCCAAGGCCATCGTCGAGGCGGCCGAGCGTGAGGCGCAGGCGATCAAGGATCAATCCGAGAAGGCGCTGCGGGAATCCATTGAGCGCCGCTCGCGTCTCGCCGAGGAAAAGATTGCGCGCGCCGAGGCGCAGGCCTTGGCCGAGGTCAAGTCGGCGGTGGTCGAGGCTGCAACAAGGGCAGCCGAAGGCATGCTCTCGAGCCGCGTGAAAGGCGACACGGCATCTGGGCTTCTCGACCAATCGATCCGTGATGTCAGAGGCAAGCTCAACTGAGGCGCGGTCAGCGCTCTTGGTTCTCGACGTGACGGCGCCGTGGCTCTTGCCCGGCGCCGTCGTCGTTTGGAAGGGTGCATGGCTGGTGCCACGCTGAGCAGTCGCCGGCACCGCGACCGCGACCGCTTCTCGCACGGTCTTTCGTCTGCGCCCGTTCGATGGCAACCTTGTCTGGACAAATCGGCGTACGCCGGCCGCGAACGGCTGGCGACCGAAGCCGAGCCAACGAGGAGGAAGCGCATGAAGTTCGGCATTTTCTATGAGCTGCAGATCCCGCGTCCCTGGGAGCGGCACAGCGAGCACAAGCTCCTCAACGAGGCACTCGATCAGGTCGAGCTCGCCGACCGTCTGGGCTACGACTACGCCTGGGAGGTCGAGCACCATTATCTCGAGGAGTATTCCCACTCGTCCGCGCCGAGTGTGTTCCTGGGTGCCGCCAGCCAGCGCACGAGGCAGATCAGGCTCTCGCACGGTATCTACCACCTCACCACCAATCATCCCTCGAAGGTGGCCGCCCAAGCCGCCACTCTCGATCTCCTGAGCCACGGCCGCTGCGAGCTTGGCCTTGGCGAGAGCGCCTCCTCGACCGAGCTCGAGCCGTTCGGCGTCACGATGGAGTCGAAGCGCGGCATCTGGGAGGATGCGGTGCGCTGCATGATGCCCATGTTCAAGGACGAGCCGTGCGAGTACGACGGCCCGCACTTCAAATTCCCCTATCGCAACGTCGTGCCGAAGCCGCTGCAGCGCCCCCATCCGCCGCTCTGGGTCGCCTGCTCCCAGCTGCCGACCATCGAGTATGCGGGCAGGCGCGGGATGGGCGCACTGGGCTTCCAGTTCGTGTCGGCGGACGCGGCCCACGCTTGGGTCCACGCGTATTACAACGCCATCACCAAGCGGCTCGACAGGCTGGGCGACTACCAGACCAACCCGAATATTGCCCTCGTCTCCTACTTCATGTGCGCCAAGACCGACGAGGAAGCCCGAAAGCGGGCCGAGGGGCTGACATTCTTCCAGTTCGCCTTGAACTTCTACGGCCGCCAGCCCAATCGCGAGCGCCCGCGCGCCGGCACGGTCAATGTTTGGGACGAGTTCGTGAAGTGGAAGGCAGCCAACCCCGAGTCGGTGCAGAAGTCCGTGCGCTCTGGCCTCGTCGGCTCGCCGGACACCATCCGGGCGAAGCTCAGGAAATTCCAGACCTCGAACGTCGACCAGATCATCTTTCTCAATCAGGCCGGCAAGAACCCGCACGAGCACATTTGCGAGGGCCTCGAGCTGTTCGCCAAAGAGGTGATGCCGGAGTTTCACGCCGCGGAGCCCGAGCATCAGGAGTGGAAGCGCCGTGTGCTTGCCCGCGAGATCGAGCTCGAGGAGATAGACACGCAGCCGTTCCGCGACCGCTTCGGCCACCTGAAGGAGGTGGCGCCGAAGTCGGTGGCGGCCGAATAGGGCTCGGCGCCGGGCTGTTTCCGCATGTGCACGGATCGTCAATCTGGATCGGCTAGTCTTCAGTCGAGCCGAAACGTCTTGCGTCCGAAAGTCAGAGCCATGCCACAGACCGTGCCGCCGAGCCGCTTCGCCCTTGCCGAGGCCGGCACCGACCCCGAAGCCGGCATTCTGCATGCCGCCGCACCGTTCATTCTCGGTCTGGTCGGCGTGGTGATCGCCGGCGCCGTACTGGCGCCGGGCGTCATGCGGAACGGTCCGCTGCTGGCGAGCGCAGTGCTCGTTCCGGCATTGATCGTCTGCGTCGGCATCTACGCATGGAGCGTGATCAATCCTGGCGATATCGTCGGCCTCGTCGTCGACCGTGAGGCCCGTATGGTCGAACTGGTCCAGGCCAACGCTTTCTCGAGTCGACGCACTGTCGTGCCGTTTTCGAAAATCGCCCGCGTGGCTGCCGAGGATCGGTTCGATCGCGACGGATATGCAACGCGGCAGGCCGCTTTGACGCTCGATACGGGGGAGCGGCTGCTCCTTGCTTTTCCGATCGACGAGCCGACGCTGGCCAGCCTCGAGAATGCATTTGGCCACGCCTCCAAGGCTTGAAGGCTCCCGGATCCGACGCTTCTCGCCGGCCGTGGGATTCGGTCCGCCGGCTTGACCACGTCCCGCATCGCTGCCACAAGCCCTGTCCGGTCATCCACAGCTCACAAGTCCGGACACTCCTCATGGCAGCGAAGGCAGCGGCGGCGCCGCCACATTGGTCGGACGACGTCTTCCGCGAGATGAAGGCGCGTGACATAGCGACCGTCTGCACGATCCCCGACGGCGGGCTCGTCCAACTCCTGAAAAAGGTCGAGGCCGATCCCGCCATGCGGCTGGTGACGCTGTCCACCGAGGAGGAGGGCATGGGCGTCGTCGTCGGCCAGTGGGCCGGCGGCAAGCGCGCCATGATCGCCATGCAATCGTCGGGCGTCGGCAATTGCATCAATGCGCTAGGCTTTCCCTCGGCTTATCGCGCGCCGTGCCTGATGCTTGTCACCATGCGTGGCCAGTGGGGCGAGTTCAACCCGTGGCAGGTGTCGATGGGCCATGCCGTGCGGCCCTGCCTCGAGGCCGTGGGCGTCCGTTGCTTCCCCGTCGACAAGGCAGAGGAGATCGCCGAGACATTCGCTGCCGCGGCCGACATGGCGTTCAACAGCACGCTTTCGGTCGCCGTGCTGGTCAGCCAGCGCGTCATCGGCGCCAAGGGCTTCGGGCAGAAGTGAGCGCATCATGAGCAAGTCACCCGCCAATTCACCCGCCGCCTCCTCCAATAAGCTGCAGCGCCGCCCGTTCGTCGCCGAGCTGATGAAGCATCGCGGCGACGGTCTTGTCGTCACCGGCCTCGGCAGCCCGACCTGGGACCTTTTCGCGGCCGGCGACCGTCCCGACAACCTCTACTCGTGGGGCGGCATGGGCCTCGCCGTGCCTACGGCCATGGGACTCGCCATGGCGCAGCCCTCCCGCCGTGTACTGGCCATGACCGGCGACGGCGAGATGATGATGGGCATCGGCTCGCTCGGTGTCGTCGCCGATCAGGCGCCGGGCAATCTCGCTATTCTGGTGCTGGACAACGAGCACTTTTCCGAGACGGGCAGGCAGCGCGGATTGAGTGGTAGCCGCGCCGATCTCTGCGCCATCGCCAAAGGGTTTGGCATCCGCGAGACGATGCTCGTCACCGAGGAGGCTCAGTCGGGCGACCTGGCCCGCTTCCTGTTCGAGGCGAAAGGCCCCATCCTGGCCGTCGCGAAGATCGCACTGAGCGAGGACCCCTGGCGCCTGCCGGAGAAGGACGGCGCAGCCATTGCTCGGCGGTTCAAGGTGTCTCTCGGCCTCGAGAAGCCATGACTTGTCTCGACGTGCGTCGAGACGCTCTGGCATTTCGTCGTTGGCCTTGGTCCGGGTGGGTGCCATCCGCCCTATGGGCGCGGCGTGGGTGGGGCGTGCCGGCCTGACCGGATCGCAGCTGCGGTGTCGGCTGCCATGTCTCCGAAAAATGCGTCCGCCGAGCG
>JBFWQN010000163.1:0-9796 GCA_050249405.1 Hyphomicrobiaceae bacterium
GGGCTCTCTTCGAGCAGCCTAGCCACCTGATCCATCACGAGATCGCTTGTCGGACAGATCGACCGGCACCCAAGATATGTGAACGAGATGACGGACGGCGTTGCACCTGTGACGACCCCCCGCAAATCGACTTTTTGGCCGAGAGTGTCGACAAGCTCCACTCCGGCTACCGTCATCGCCGAGGCTGGCGCTGGGGCGCGCTGCGCAGTGGCGCCAGCCGCACTCATCACCGCGACGAGGACCATGACGGCGGCGCCCCTCCGCACACGCTGCCATCTCATGGCGATACCTCGAGTACCAACGGTGCAACCGGCCATCCTGGAACAATGACTGGATAACGGCCGGCCCAAGGAAATGTGGCCGAGAACGAGAACTTGCCATCAACATCGCGTACGGCCTCGCCGCGCAACTGCCAGCCCCCGTCGAGCGCCATGATAACGAGGGGCAGCCGTCGCAGAGCTTCGAACGCTGGCGGCGGACGTGCAATCTCGAATTCCACGCGCTGTGTCGGCCCGGCGCGAATGGTTTGTGAGCCTGCGAGCTCGATCCGGGCCATGACCCCGGCCGCTTCGGTTTCCCCGTCGACATCGACCGGAAAGCACGACGTCGTACCGCGCACTCCCGTCGTCGTGACGAGCTCCCAGCTGCCCCCGGACGGGAGCCGGGTCGACGTCTCGTAGACGCCGTCCTGGACCTCCCGCAGGAAACGCCGGAATGCGGTGAGATGATGGGACGGAGCGCTCTTGAGCGAGATGACGGACATCGGCGCATTGGCAAGTCCGCCACCTGCCATGACCGTGAAGAGCGATCGGGAGCCGGGCCTGGTGACGAGAACCGCTGATGCCGGCTCAAGTGAAGCCATCAGCGAGCCCGCCCGCTCGGCCGCTTCGCCACTCGCGCGCTCGGCGAGCCGGATGTCGCGAATGGCCGCGTCACCATCGGCCAGGATCAGGAGGTCGATGACCGTCACGAGCTTCCTGTGGCGGTAGGTGATGAAGGCCGCCGTACCCGCGAGCATGATCTCATCGACCACATCGGCCGCCTTGAAAGTACGCAGGCGTCGAAGCGTGGCGCCGTCAATGATGTCCACCGTATCGCTGGAGGCCGCCAGCACCCAGCGGCCATCAGCTGAAGCGCTGAGCCGTGTCGGATGCTCTGCAACCTCGATGGACCGCGGTGTTCCGGGGCTGTCGAAATAGTGCAGCCGAACGCTATTGCTTTGAACGACGTGTGCTGACACGAGAAAATTCGAGGTCGCCGTAATGGGTGGGCTCACACTCCCAGCAGCAATCCGTGCGCGCGTGGCCCCGGACACGGCGTCGACGATGGAAACCTCGCCCGAGGCATCCCAGAAGACAATAGTCTTCTCGCCCCCCGCGGCAATCCCGACTGGCGAGCTTGCGCCCTTCAAGCGAGCGAGCTCGCGGCCGTCGAGGCCAAGCAGCACGGCCGAGGCTCGCCCCTGCTCCAGAACCCATACTCGCCCCCCCGGGGCCGAGACGAGCGTTTCGGGCTGCGCAAAGCCTTTGTGTCGAGAAAGCTTTTGCCAATCGGTGGGCGACAGCATGACGACCTCGCCTGCTTTGCGCAGGCTGGCAAATACCATGCCGTCTGGATGCGACAGCAAGGTGTGCGGCACTTCACCGAGCGAAACGAGCGCCGAGATATTGCTCGTTGCCAGAGATACGTCGGGATCAATCACGGCAAGGCGGCCCTCGCCATCGACGGACAGGAACGAGGTCCCGGTGAGCGGCACATCGTCCCGCGACAGGCGGCCGGTGGCGCGGAATGCCTGGGCTGCCTTGTGGCATGCGGAGACGCCCGGCCTCGCTCGACGTAGCCAGGCGGAGGGGAACAGTCCCTTGACCGCCTTTCGCGTCAGCGCATCAGAATAGGAGAGACTGACCCTGAAGCCCTCGCCGGCCTTCAGTCGCTCGAGGCGGCGGCCATCGGCGTCGTAGAAGCCGTGCTCGACACGAAGGCCAAGGCCATCGCCGCCTTGCACTTGTGCCACGGCTGGCACCGCAACTATGCCAAGCGCAACGGCCGCAGCGACCGACATTGCGGCGGCAGCCGTAGCGCGGCCGTCGCTCAGTGGTCGCACGCTGCGGCCCTCCACGTCGTCTATTGGCACAGACTTGCCGCACCTTCTGCCGCCGCATTCACGACGACATGTCCCCAGACGCCGCCGGCGAAAATCGGCTGCGGTCCGTCCCGCCACAGATAGGTGCCGGGCACACGCGAGGCACAAATGTGGGCCGACAGCGATTTGCCTGGAGCGAGCAGCGCCGAGTGCATCGAGCCGAAGCCTGGCACGAGGTCATCGTAGCCGGCGCCGTAGAGCACGAACGACCGCTGGCGTGCGCGGCCCGAGGGATGGGAGACCCGGATCACGACCTCCTCGTTCGCCTGCATCGCGAGCGTGGGTGTTGCGATCGGCACACTCGGGTGCCGGCCGAAGAACTTCGCCGGGAACTCGAAGCCATTGAGGTTCGCCTTCTCGTCCAGATAGTGGCGGAGCCCGAGACCCGCATTGGCCGAGCCGGCGGCACCGAGCCGTACCATTCGGCGGTTGAATGGCGCTGTGCCGTAGCTGACGCCCTTCTCGCCCAGATCGTAGCTGTCGTCGCAGACCGGGCAGTCGGGAAGGGGGTGGTGCCCCTTCGGTGCGGTCTGGCCGGGGTAGTGATGGGACAGCTTCCTGCCCTTCCAGCTCTTGGTCCAGAGGTTCAAGCCATCCTGCCAGACGAGGACGTGCTCGCGGACGACGGTGCCGGGAATGCCTGCCGGCTTTGTCGTAACCCCAGGCTCCGCCGTGAACTGGACCATGGGCATATGAACGACGTGACCGCCATTCGGTATGGGGGCGACTGCCGCGACTGCGCCTTGGGGTTCGACGATGAGTGTCCCCACCAAGCCATGCGGCCCGTGTGAGATATTGTCCCCAATCGGCCGGATCGGCAGTGTGCCGAAGGCGTACGGAATGAGCTCGTACCCGGTAGCAACCGTGCTCGTGATGCGGACGAAACCGGCATAGTACTCGGTCGTCCGCATCTGCATCGGCGCCTCGTCGGGTGCGGCGTCGACCAGTACTTTCGCGTCGCCTCCTGCCCCTTTGACGTATCCGTTGACGCCGACGGGTGCAGCCCCATCGTCCGGCTTGCGCGCCGGCGCCATGCGCGAGATCGGCATGGAGAGCGCTACGGATGAGGATGGCCGGACATCGTGGCGCTCGTGCCGCTGCTTGGACTGATCCACATTGAGGGGCACGATGTTGGGCATCAACGCATCGCCCACCTTGTCACGGAGCACCAGTGGCAATGCATTGACGAGTGTGAGCCGGAGGCAATCACCGGCATTGATGCGCAATTCGTAGGGCCTCGGCCTCTGACCTCCATCCCGATAGTGCTTAGCCAGGGCGGCGATGAACGCGCCGCGGCTGACGTTGGTCATGACGGTCGCCGGGACATCGACCAGGACGAGCGCATCGGAGTCGTAAATGCGGTCGCCTGGATCATAAGCGACCTCGGTGCCGCCGAAGATTTCACGGGCTTGCACCGCGGCCACGGTACGCTCGGCCTGCGGCCGGCCTGGACCCTGGCATGTCATCTCGTCAGGGGCGCTTGGAGCGCTGTCGGATGGGCTTTTGAATCCAAACGGCTTGCCGAGACGCTGCTCTACGAGCAGCTCCGCTCGAGGCTGGACCGCATTGTCATTGCCTGGTTGACTGGCCCTGTCGAGACAGCGCGATCTCGCGGCGGCGTCGTTTGTGCTGGCGGCAAGGCAGCGGCTGATGTCGAAGGCCCCCTCGCTGCTGCCGGTTGTTCGTTGCGCCGGCCAGTCGTGCAGCCTCACGATGCCCCACGCGCCATTCCATATGGCGTCGAGCGAGCCGAAACTGTACTCGTAGTCGAGCGGCAATGACCTGCCTGAAGCGCCGAGTTCTGCAGCGGGCCGAGGCTCGTCTGCCCTAGCCGGGGCGCGTGCGCCTAGCGTGCTCTGCAAGCCTACGCTTTTTTGTATCGCTCGAGGTTGAACAATTGTGGACTTGGACGATAGGTTGCTGCCGATCTCGAAGTGCTCCGATATGCCGATTTCCTGAGCAGTGACGATGTTCCTGATATTGTCGCATCCGGCGACGAGACGATTTTGATTGAGAATGAAGCCGGGATCGGCAGCGGCGTAGCCGGATGCCCAAATCGATTGCTGCCGTGGGCGCGTGTTTTTCGCGACGGGATGATAGATGCACGTCTGCTGCCGGGACGAGCGCTGAGCGCTTGTCGCGACGGGACGCGCCGTCGGAAACGAGCCGTCGACGAAGCGACGGTTCGGCAACTGCTCGACGACGAAGGTATGCTGCACTTCCTGCGCACCCTGGATCATTCGAACCTGAATGCGCTCGTTGTCGTAGGCTTCGATGATCGGTGTGCAGGGATCCCCGTGCAGCCGCGTCAGACGCGACCGTGCTAAGTCGCCGCCTTCACCCGTTCTCTCGTATTTAATATCGTTGTGGTTGATGGTTTTCGACCGAACTTCCTTGTATATGGGGTGTTTGGGATCTGAACTAACGTTTTTGGCTTCAATGTAGCACGGGTTGGTAGAAAACGGCAGCGCCTCCTCCTTCGCTCTGTCGGTCGAGCCGACGCGCAGCGGCAACGCCTCCAAGCGGTAGTTCACGAGATAGGGATCGTGGTGCTTTTGCGAGATCGCCTCCGGCCGCACCGGCGGGGCAACGGGGCGGCCGTGCTCATGGCGAATTTCTTCACCGATGAGCCGGACCTCCTTTACGCCATTGCCAATGACCTTCTCTTGCGCGGCTGAGAAGACCGGATTGATGATGCCCTTCTCGGTCTTATGGCATCCGCCCGCGGCCACCGCAGGCACGCGGAGCGGCCACTCGAACTCGGCTGGATTCTCGTCGGCATCTGCCGGGGCGGTCTTGCACGAGCCTTCACGCACCAGCCGATCGATGCCGTCGGCACTTGGCTTCTCCACCTTGTCCAAGGTGGCGTCCTTGACGTGTCCGTCATAAAGCGTCGCGAAATCGGCGATGGCGATCGCGTACTCGCGTGCGTCGGGATGGATCGGATCGCCGATGCCGGGTTGGTAGTAGACGCGCTCGCGCACGTCTTCGCCGACCTTATACTTTTCGGCGAGAGCGGTGCCTGCCTCATGAATCGATGCAATGGCAGCGCGCGTGCCGACCAGCTTATGTTGCTCGCCACCGTTGAATGGTCCAGCGAGAAGGACGGAGGCGTTCTGCGCCGTCGCGGCGGAAGGCATTACGCAAGAGGCTTCCAACCGCTTTTTGACTTGGTCCGAGGTTTCGAGCTTTCCATCTACCAGTTGTGGAGCATTGATCTTGTCCGCATGCTCATCAGGCATTTCTGGTCGAGACATCAGGCAGACCTTCTGCTTCGACGGCTCGACCAACAGCGCATTGTAGAAGCCGTGCTGCTGGATGTTCGAGGGGGCGAAGTGGTCGTGCGTGAAGACGGTGCGCAGGGTGCGATCGGCGATGCCGCGCTCGCCGTCGTTCGACAGGATCGGGTCGGCGAACCATCTCTGGATCGTGGTCTGGAAGTATTCTTTCCGATGCGCTGCCCCCGTGAGACGCCAGAGCTCTGCCTTGCGCAGGCGCGTGCGCGCCGCGGCTAAATCGCCCTTGCCGCTCAAAGCGTCTTTGATCGCGCTCTTCGCGGCGGCGAGGTCGTCGCATTCCTTTTGTCGAGATGGCCGCAGCGACGAGGCACAGATACGCGCCAAGATCTCGTCGGGCGCGAACGTGCCGTCCTCGTAGTTCCAGCCGTTGCCGGAACCATCCGCCGAGGTGACGTCGAACTTCACGAGGTGGATGTGCTGGCCCACGGTGTCGGTCGGCACCTTGAGCTGGAAGTCGTCGAGCTCGAGGTCCTTCGGCGTCTCATTGGTGTGGCGGAACTCGATGCACTCGCCGGAGAATGCCCTGAAGAAGAATGGCTCGGCATCCGAACGCTTGCTTTCCTTCCATTCGTCCGCCTTGTGTGTCAGTACGTTGATGCGCGCTTGCGGATCGTGCCAGCCAGCGCGATTGACGACCATATCCATCTGGACGATGGAGGCGTCGTAGCGGCGGGTGCCGATGAGGCCGGGATCGGCGAGCAAGTTGCCATGACTTGCGAGAGTTCCAGCCTCCATCGTGGCCTTGCCGTTGTAGCGCCGGTACGCCGTGCCGCTTAATTCCGCTGGCGCGCCGCACGGATCGGCATAAGGCGCTCCTGGCGCTGGCGGCGAGCCGTTGACGGCGAAGTGGCCGTCCTGCCCCCCGGTTATCGCGCCGGATCGACTGACGATCGGAGTCTGATAGGAGCCACCGACTTGTTTGGTTTCTGCACCAAGAGCGTCCCTTAGCTTCAGGTCGGCGCCGTTGTGATGGAATCTCATTGCCGCCTGCTCGAGGAAGGTGCCCGCATGTGGCAAAGTAGCAATGTCGAGATTCTCGAACTCGGACGTCATGTCTCCGAGTGCCAGCATCGTGGCAACGAGCTTGTCCGCTGAAACAGGACCCAGCTTCTTTGCGACGCTTGGTTTGGCGACGCCTCCTTCGACAACGTGGCGCCTGAGGCCGCCGTGCCGCCATTGGCCGTCGTCCTGGGCCATATCGAGCGGAGGCTGCGGAGCTCGGTGCCCCGGCTTGCCTGCGATGTAGAAGGGGTAGCCGGGCATGCCCGCGCGATAGTCTTGAGGTTCGTCTTTGCTTGGGGCCGAGTTGGCGTAGGTCGGCAGGAGCGGGAGCCCTTGGTCGGGCAGCGGAATGAGGCCGGGGATGGGCGTTCCCGGAGCGTCTTTGCCCAGCCAATTGCCATCCGCATCGACGCTTCCCGAGCGAACCTTCGTGTCGCCCGGAGCACGCGGCGCAGTCGAAAGCTCTGCATTCTCCTGGCCATCGGACAGCCGCCGCGTGCCATCCTCCAGCACGTCGTGCACGCGCCACAGCTCCCACATGCCCTGGGCGAAGTGGGGATAGAGATGGCAATGGAAAATGGAGTCGCCGACGGTGCGGTTGCGGTTGCCGGAGCCCAGGCTCTCCCACCAGCCATTTGCGGCCGTCCACTTCGTTTGATCAGCTACCGAAGCCGGCTTGGGCGGCGCATGCCGGTCCAGCCCGCCGTGGTAGATCTTGTAGGTCAGCCCCTGCTGTGGACCGATAGTCTGGCTGTCGAGATAGCTACCGCGATTGGCGTCGTTGCCAGCGAACCATTGATGGGCATGCAGGTGGAAGACATGCGTCTCCTTGCCCGCGTGGAAATTCCGGAAGACGACCTTGTCGTTCAGATAGGAGTGATGGACGTTAGATGGGTCGTCGGGAAACACCTCGAGCAGGGCTGGATCGCCGTTGGCCGCACTTTCGAGGAAGAACTCCTCGTACATGCACTCGGGGCAGTTTGCTGCAGGGCCGATTCTCTTGCGGTTGGCGATGACCATGCTGCCGACGCCGCTCGATCCGTAGTTGATCGCAAAGCCGTCGCGAATGCCGGATAATTGGCCGAACTGCTCCAAGTCGCGGAACTGATCCGCGTAGAACGTCTTCAACTCGTCGTGGAAGATGACGGTGAACTCGCGGAAGGGGATGGACGCCTCACGCTTCAGACGCAACTCGGTTCGTTTGTCCTCGTCGGTTTCCGCCAATTCGGCATCGATCGGAATCCGAGGACCCGCGGGCACGATGATCGCATTCAAGTCGCTGTGGACGACTTGCACCATGCGGTGCGGAATTGTAACTCCGTCGATGACGATATTGTGCGTTTCGCGGCACTCACGAGACAGCGCCAATATTGGGATGCCGCGACTTTGCGTGCATCGGAAGTCGTGGGCAAATGACTGCGGAAGAGGTCGGTGATCCTCGCTCGAAGCCGAATTATTGTACGCTGCAAAGTCGAGCTTATCCTTGCGCGCGTGCCGGGGGAACGCGGTCGGTTTCTCCTCCTTCTTGTTCCAGGCTGCGTTGAAAGCGGCCTCGGTAACTTGGCTTCGATAGTGCGCGCTACCCGCCGGCTCGACGATCAGGGCGCCAAACAGTCCATGTCCTAAAGAGCCCGCATCGCCCTCGCCACCAGACGGCGCCGCCAGGCTCGAAAAAAGATGCGTGCCTTCCTTGTCGAGCCGCCAGCGGCAGTTGACGCTTTCGCCGGGTTTGATTGCGTCGGTGCCCAGGCACGCTCCGTGAACGAACATCGCGATAGGTCCGTTCTCGCGCCTGCGGTTAGGCGCCGGCAACGGCTCGAGACCCGGAATGGCCAAAGATAGCCGACGCGTTCTCGGCCAGTCTCCGTGACCGTCCTTCTCCCGGCGCTTGACCTCGTCCTTGTCGGCGAGTGCGGCTGCTTCCTGTTGCCGGGCCTCTGCGCAGCTCGCCGTGGCAGCCTCGCGCACATCCGGCCTGGTCGGAGCCGCAGGCTTGCCGGAAGGTGTCTCCGCGCAGAACTTTCGCGGCGGATAAGGGGAAGATTTGCGTTCGCCTGCTTTCTCTTCCTCGGGACTCGCCGAGAAGTCGGGCTGATCGTTGCGAAGGAGGTTGGTGAGCGTGACCTGAAGCACGTCCCCGACATTGCCACGAAGAACCAGGGGGCGAGGCCGCTTGCAGCGCTTGAGCATCACGTGCCCGGGCTCCAGGACGCCGGTACCGGCCTCCGTGCCATCACTTTGCGAGCAAATCTCGGCACTCGGACGGTTCTCCGGGGTCGGAACCGCACGCTGCACGTCGCGCTTCAGCGCGAAAATCATCCCGAATGGATTGAACGAGCCGAAGCGGTTGTAGACGAGTAGCTGGTCGAGCGCGACCACATCCGCATGTACGATCGTGGGAGGATTGCCTGACGTCCTGTCTTGCGATTGTGCTTCCGCGTCAACGCAGCAGAGCATCGAGGCAAGTGCAGCAATAGCTAGTTGGCAAATTGAGCCTTGCGATACAAATCCCACTCTACAATCTCCCCGGCGATAGAAGCAGCCTGTCTCCGCCACCATCACTGGCTGAGCCGAGCGCCAAGAACGTTACCAAAGCCAAGCTTTGCTCAGTGCTCGTCTCGCCGCAAGCGGCAATTCAATACGCAGTGGATGCTATGGTTAACCAGCCGACGTCGGGCCTCTCCCGTCTACGTGTCACCGGCACATGTACCTGAGGTTGCTCCGGTTTCATGGACACCCGATGCTTTGGTTTCAAGGAGTTCACGAAGCCACGATTGTCACGGAAGCAACCTGCCTATCCGCCGGGGCTGCGCCAGCAACTGATCAACCTCGGCCGGGCCGGCCGGACGCCCGAGGATCTCGCCCGGGAGTTCGAGCCGTCGGCGCAGGCGATCCGCGCCGGGGTTGCGCATGGGCGGCGACGATCAAGGCCGGCGCAGCGACGGCCTGACGAGCGCCGAGCGTGGGAACTCTGGCGGCTGCGTAAGGAGAACAAGCAGCTCAAGCTGGAACGCGAGGTACTCTCAAAAGCCGCGGGCTGATTCGCTCGGGAGACGAACAAAGTGCCATCGTCAGGCGATGGCAGTTCGTGAGCGAGAGCCGGGCCCGTTACCCTGTTCGCTTCATGTGCCGCGTCCTGCGCATCTCTCCCAGCGGCTATCACGCGTGGGCAAAGCGGCCGCCGCCCGTCGCCGCGCGTGCCAGCGTCTCGCTGCGCCTGCTCCACCCAGTTGCGGATCGCCAGGGCCGACTGTCACGCGACATGGAAAACAGCCCCCTCGGCGACACGAGGAACTGCCCCCTCCTTCGCTAGCCGAGGAGAGCAAGGATGAGCGAGGAACGAATCACCGAA
>JBFWQN010000164.1:0-9772 GCA_050249405.1 Hyphomicrobiaceae bacterium
AGACAGGTCACGCCCGCGCAGCCTGCCGCATCGCCCAGACCAGCACCGCCGCGCCGGCCAGCGTGTAGATGCCGAAAATGCCGTAGGTGAGCGCGTAGCTGCCGACGGCACGGTAGAGCGTGGCGAAGGTGGCGGGTCCGAGCACGATGCCGGCGAACGTGAACGAGAGGACGCCGCCGGTCGCGAGGCTGACCTCGCCGGGACCGGCAGCGCGCGCGACCTCGGCGAGCCACAGCCCGTTCCAGCCGACGAGGCAGAAGCCGAAACCGAACACGACCACGCCGACGAGCCAAGCCGGCCAGTCCGGCGCGGCGAACGCCAGGAGCAGCGAGAAGGCGCTCGAGCCGAGGCCGATGGCGACCAGGATGGCGAGACCGCGCCCGACGAGATCGGCGAGCACGCTCCAGGCGATGCGGCCGACGACGCCACCCACCTGCATGACGGTCGCCGCACCGCCCGCGGCCACCAGCGGCCAGTGCAGGTCCTTCACCAGCATGGTGATGAGGAAGGCGAACAGGCAGAATTGCGCCGAGGCATACGCGAAGCCCATCACGGCGAGCGCCCGGAGGCGCGGCGAGGCGAGAACGAGCCTCAGCCCCGAGAGCATGCCGCCCGCGCCCGCCGTCGTGCCCGGGTTGCGGTCACCGTCGAGAGTCGGGCGCATCGCGAGGAACGGGAGGGCGACGATCGCCAGCAGCGCGGCGCTGCCGCCGATCGCGGCCTGCCAGCCGTAGACGCCGGCGAGGCGGGGCAGCAGCATGGCGGCAAGGATGCCGCCGAGAGGCACGCCGGTCTGCTTCAGGGCGAAGACGATGTTCTGGCGATGCTTCGGGGCGAAGCGGAAGAGCAGGTGCGAGGCGGCCGGATTGGTGAGGCCGTAGGCGGCGCCGAGCGATATCGAGGCCAGCACGACGACGGCGAGGCTCGCGGTGGCGATGCCGAGGAGTCCGAGCCCCGAAAGCGCAAGCGCCACGACGCTGACGGCAGCCGCGCCGTGGCGCCTGACATAGACGCCCGCCATGCTGGAGAGCAGGGCCGCCGCGGCGTAGACGACGCTGATCTGGTAGCCGATGCTCTCGGGCCCGAAGCCGAGAGCGGGGGCGGCCAGCGTCGCGAGCGTCGGCAGGGCCAGCACCGAGAAGGTGGCGAGCGCCTGCACGCCCGTGACCAGCCCGAGCAGGCCGAAAAGCCCGCCAGCGGTCAGGCCGATCGCAGCCGATTGGGCGGTAGCACCGCCAGATACCTCACGATTCACCTGTTTCCGGCCTCGTTGCCGTGTGTCTATACTTGTCCGGACAAGCTCTAGTGCGCCGGCCACCGATTGGCCAGCGCCTGGCAAAAAACATCAAGGCCGTCGTCACGGCCAAAATTTCCGTTCGATGGAGGGCCGAATGAACGCACAACCCCATCCCGACCTGCGGCGGTCGGAGGATCTGGCCGATTCGGCGCGTGTGAGCTCGGCGCTGGCACGCCCGCCTATCGCCGGCGCGCTCGCAGCCTTCGTCACGGGCACGGCCGGAGACGCCATCCCGGCGAGCGTGCGCTTTCGCGCGCTCCACCACATGCTCGATGCTGCCGGCATTGCCGTAGCCGCCGCCCGGTACGATCACGCCCAGCGCATGCTGACGGCGATGCGGGCGCTGGGGGCCGAGGGCACGACGCCGGTGATCGGCATGCCGGCCCGGCTCGCTCCGCGCGATGCCGCCACGCTCAACGGCTATCTCTGCCACAGCCTCGATTACGACGACACGCATGTGGCCGGTATCATCCATCCGACCGCGAGCGTGTTTCCCGCGGCGCTCTCGACCGCTGGCATGGTCGGTGCGAGTGGCGCCGACCTCGTCACGGCCTACGTGCTCGGCGTTGAGGCGGCAGCGCGCATCGCGGCGGTCGCCAAGAGCGGCTTCCATCAGGTTGGATTTCATCCGACGGGCATCGTCGGCGTGTTCGGCGCGACGCTGGCTGCCGGCCGGCTGATGGGTCTCAACCGGCGCGCGCTGGAGATGGCACAGGGAATCGCACTGTCGCTCGCCTCGGGCAGCCTCGAGTTCGTCGAGGACGGCGCCTGGAACAAGCGGTTGCATCCGGGCTGGGCCGCGCAGGCCGGCATCACGGCGGCGGCGCTGGCGCGCGAAGGCTTCGTCGGCGCGACACGACCCTATGACGGACGGTTCGGGCTGTTCCGCTCGTACATGGGGAGCTACGCGGAGGCGGCCGACCACTCGCTGGCGACGGCGGGCCTCGGCGAGACGTGGGAGCTGATGGAGACCGCCATCAAGCCCTATCCCGCCTGCCATTTCACACATGCCTGCATCGACGCCGCACTGGAGTTGCGCCGCCAGGGTGTGACCGGGGACAGGGTGCGGCAGATCGAGGTGCGCGTTCCCGCTGGCACGCACAAGGTGATCTGCCTGCCCGAGGCGAACAAGCTGAAGCCCGCCAACAGCTACGACGCGCAGTTCTCGGTGCAGTGGCTGACCGCCGCCGCACTGGTGACGGGCCGGCTCGGACTCGCCGAGCTCGAGCCCGACCGCATCGGCGACCCGGAGATCATGGCGCTCACGCAAAAGGTGCGCTTCGCGGACTACCCGGACAGCCCGTTCCCCAAGGCCTACTCCGGCGAGGTGGTCGTGACCCTCGACGACGGCCGTACGCTGTCGCATCGCGAGCACATCAACCGGGGCGCCGCCGAGCGGCCGCTCGCCAACGGGGAGATCGTCGAGAAGTTCCGGTCCAATGCGGCGACGGCATGCGATGGTGCAACCGTCGCGCGCATGGAGCGCGCCATGCTCGGGCTCGAGACTGCGACGAACGCCGCTGCCGCACTCGCGGTGCTCTCGCCGGCCGCTGCACGCTGACGGGACGACAGACATGCCGCAGGCGAACAAGGACGACATCGAGCCGGCCGATGCTCTCAAGCATGGCGAAGGCGGGCTTCCGCTCTACGTGCAGCTGGCACAAACGATCGGAGAGCGCATCTCGAGCGGGGCCTATCCGGTCGGCACGCTGCTGCCGACAGAGGCGGAGCTCGGCGACAGCTTCGGGGTCTCGCGCTACACGGTGCGGCAGGCGATCCAGCACCTGCGCAACCAGGGGCTCGTCTCGGCGCGAAAGGGCGTCGGCACGCGTGTGCAGGCGGCAACCGCAGAGCCGAGCTACACGCAATCGATGCGCTCGCTGGGCGAGCTGCTCCAGTACGCGACCGAGACACGCCTCGACGTGATCGCGGTCGAGGACGTCGCGGCCCGCGGCGCGCTCGCCGAGGCGCTCGGCTGCCGGCCCAAGAAGCCCTGGGTGAGGGTCGCCGGTATCCGCCACGGTGCGGAGGGCGAGCCGCCACACTGCTTCAACGAGGTGTTCATCGACGAGGCGTATCGAGCCATCGCCGAATCGGCCGGCACGCTCAGAACCGCGATCTGGTCGCTGATCGAGACGCAATTCGGCGAGACGGTGATCGAGGTCGACCAGGAGATCGAGGCGATGGTGCTCGATGCGGAGCTCGCCCGCCTGCTCGAGGCGGAGCCCGGAGCGCCGGCCCTACGCTTCACCCGCCGCTACTATGTGACAGGGCGGCGGCTGGTCGAGCTTTCGATCAGCGTGCATCCGGCGGATCGCTTCTCCTATCGAATGACGATCCGCCGCGAGGCGCCGCAGGGGTAGGTCGGCGGCGCGTCGGAGCCGGCCAGATCCGCTGCGCAGGCGGATCGATTCTGGATCTTCTTGCGATAGGCCGCGGACGACAGGCCAACGCGCCTTTTGAAGATCCGCCGCTGCCTGCTTCGCAAGCGTGCGGGTGGCGGGCACCTACGCCCGTCACCACGCCCCCATCGCGTCGCCCTATACGACACGCGCCCTCAGTGCACGTGCGCGCCTCGCCAGCCGGCGGCGATCGCCTCCTGCTCGGTGCAGAACCATCGCTTACCCTTCGAGCCGTCCATCTTGATGCGGCCGTACCAGGGGCTCCACGGCACGTGATAGATGCGGCCGTTGGGCGTGACGTTGCCCTTGATCGGGCAGCCGGCGGGTGCCTCGCCGCTGTCGGACGCCGTGGTCCAGCGTGCCGCGCGGTAATCCCACGGCGGCTGTGACGGGCCGGCCCAGATGCCGATGCGGGCAGCCCGCGCGATGGCCTCCTCGCGCACGTAGGTCAGCGAATAGCGCGTGAAGGCCCAGGCAAGGCCCCGCCGGACCAGCTCGGCATTGACGTCCAGGTTGCCGACGCGGCAAAGGCCGAGCAGGCGCTTGTACTTGTCGAGGCCGCGCTCCTCGCAGACAACGGTCTGCCCGGCGACCAGCCGGCCGAGCAGACGCGAGGCCTCGGTGCCGCAGCTCCAGGCACGGCCTTGCGCGTCCGTGCAGGTTTGCTCGGCTTCCGGAGCATCGATGCCTTCGAGGCGGACACGGACGCCACCGACCAGAAGGGTATCCCCGTCAACGGCCTCCGCCCGGCCAGTGAGGGTGGCGTGACCGCGCGGCGGGCCGCTGGTCTGGCGGGCAACGGTCGGCCCGGTGACGAGGAACGGAGTGGCCACCGTCAGCGCGAGAGCAAGACGCAGGGTGGCGCGGGTTGCATAAGCTTTTACAGTTGTACACAGCATGACAGACTCACCTCCAGGTTGAATCTGACGAAGCATGTCGGATTCAGCGAGGCTGAAGGGTGTCAAACCTGTGGGAAGGTGAAGCGACCTGAACGCTCAATATTTCTCAATTGAATCAATTTTCTGCACTGATTCGCGCGGCCGTTCCGCCACGCCATCACCTAATCCGTTAAGATGAATTGCAACCAATAGTTGTAAATAAACCACTGTAACAAACTGTGATAGGTGTCCCCGTCGCATCTGGGGCAGGTTGGGGATCGGGGGCCGGCTGAAGCTCAGCGCATGTCTGAAGGTCTTGCGTGGCGTGACCGCTAGCCCATTGCCGGCCCCTCGCCGTACGCTCAGAACGCCTGTGGCGGCTCTCGCGTGACGGTTCACCGAGCGATCGACGATCAACTGCCGCGCGACAGCTCCTCGCGCATCAACTCGAGCTCGAGCCACTGCTCCTCGGCGGTCGCAAGCTCGGCCTGAGCCGCGGCAAGCCGCTCGGTTGCGGCGCTGAACGCCTTCGGATCGCGGGTAAAGAGGTCTGCTGCCTCCAGCCTTTTCGACAGCGTGGCAACCTCGGTCTCGAGTGCGGCCATGATCGCCGGCAGCGCCTCGAGAGCATGCTTCTCCTTGAACGAGAGCTTGCGGCGCGGCGCAGGGGCGGACGGCTCGGTCGAGCTCGCAGCGGCGGATGGCCCCGCCGACGCCGAGGACTTCCGGATGGCCATCGCCTTGTCGAGATCGCGCCCGCGCCTCTGGGCGAGCATGTCGGAATAGCCGCCAGCGTACTCGGTCCAAAGGCCGTCGCCCTCCGCGGCGAGCACCGAGGTCACGATCCGATCCAGAAAATCGCGGTCGTGGCTGACCAGCAGCACCGTGCCCGCGTAGTCGGCGATCATCTCCTGCAGCAGGTCGAGCGTCTCGAGGTCGAGATCGTTGGTCGGCTCGTCGAGCACGAGAAGGTTCGATGGCTGAGCCAGCGCGCGCGCGAGCATGAGGCGTCCCCGCTCACCACCCGAAAGCGCCTTGAGGGGCGTCCGCATCTGCTCGGGCGTGAACAGGAAATCCTTCATGTAGCTGGCGACGTGGCGCGCCTTGCCGTTGACCAGCACCTGATCGCCGCGTCCGCCAGTCAACGCGTCGGCGATGCTCCAGTCGGGGCGCAACTCCTCGCGGCGCTGGTCGAGGCTCACCATCTCGAGGCCGGTGCCGAGCTTCACCGTGCCGGCGTCGGGCGCCATCGCACCTGTGAGCAGCCCGATCAGCGTGGTCTTGCCAGCGCCGTTCGGGCCGACGAGGCCCAGCCGGTCGCCACGGGCGACGCGGAGCGTGAGATCACGGACCACGGTGTTGCCGTCATAGGCCTTGGCGAGGCCCTTGGCCTCGATCACGAGCTTGCCGGAGGCGCCCGCGTCCTGCGTCTCCATGCGCACGTTGCCCGTGACGCGGCGGTGGTCGCGCTTCTGGCGGCGCAGCTCGCCCAGCTCGGCCACGCGGCGCACGTTGCGCTTGCGCCGCGCCGTGACGCCGCCGTGCATCCAGTCGTTCTCGCGGGCGATCTTGCGGTCGAGCTTGTGGCGCTCCAGCTCCTCGCGCGCCAGGAGATCGTCGCGCCATGCCTCGTAGGCGGCGAAGCCCTGCTCGAGACGGTGCGTGCGGCCACGGTCCAGCCAGACGCAGGTGCGCGACAGCCGCTCGAGAAAGCGCCGATCGTGACTGACCAGCACGATGGCCGCCGTCGAGGCCAGAATTTCGGCCTCGAGCCACTCGATGGTGGGCAGGTCGAGATGGTTGGTCGGCTCGTCGAGCAGGATCACGTCCGGCGAGCCGGCGAGCGCCTGGGCAATGGCCAAGCGCCGCGTCTCGCCGCCCGACAGGTTGAGCGTCGGCTCGTCGCCCGAGAACCCGAGCGCACCGAGCAGCGCACGCGCGCGGGCCTCGTCGTCGGCTGGGCCGAGCCGCGCGACCACCGCCTCGAGCGCCGTCGCATGGCCCGAAAGGTCGGCCTCCTGCGCCAAGGTCGCGATGCGGGCGCCCGGGTGCGCGAAGCGGGTGCCGCTATCGGGCTCGATCGCGCCGGCGGCGATCCTCAGCAGTGTCGACTTGCCAGAGCCATTGCGGCCGACGAGACAGATTCGGTCTCCCGGCCCGACCGACAGCTCCGCTCCTTCGAGCAGCGATGTCGATCCGAACGTGAGGTGGATGTCCTTGAGGGCGAGGAGCTCGGCGGCCATGACCGTGGTGTAGTGGCTCGCGCCTGCGAAGGGAAGCGGTGCGGCGACCCTGGCGAAGGCATGGCCCGCGCCCGCGCGTCGCGGCCCGGCATGAGGCACCGGCGCGTAGTGTGGCACCCGGACGTGGCCCGAGCGAGGTCAATGGCCGCACGGGGAGGGGGACCGATGCTGGAGCGCATCTTCGAGCTGTCGCGAAACAAGACGACCGCCGCGACCGAGGTCGTCGCGGGCCTGACCACGTTCATGACGATGGCCTACATCATCCTCGTCAACCCGGCGATCCTGGCCGATGCCGGCATGGACAAGGGGGCGGTGTTCGTCGCCACCTGCCTCGCCGCGGCCTTCGGCTCGGCGCTGATGGGGCTCTGGGCCAACTATCCGGTCGCGCTGGCACCTGGCATGGGGCTCAACGCCTATTTCACCTACGGTGTCGTGAAGGGCATGGGACATGCCTGGGAGACGGCGCTCGGCGCGGTGTTCCTGTCGGGCATCCTGTTCCTGCTGGTCAGCGTCACCCACCTGCGCGAATGGGTGATCAACGCCATTCCACGCAGCCTGAAGATGGCCATCGCGGCGGGTATCGGTCTGTTCCTGGCGATCATCGGGCTGAAGAGCGCCGGCATCATCCAGGCGCATCCGGCGACGCTCGTCACCATCGGCGACCTGAAGGCACCGGCCGCGGTGCTCGCGGCGTTGGGCTTCGTGCTGATGGCCGCGCTCGAGGCGCGCAAGGTGCCGGGCGCCATTCTCATCGGCATTCTTGCCATCGCGGCTGCGGGACTGGTTTTCGGGCTCACGCAATTCTCGGGGCTCGTCTCGCTGCCGCCGTCGATCGCGCCCGTGCTGCTGAAGATGGACCTCGCCAAGGCGCTCGAGATCGGGCTCGTCGCCATCGTGTTCACGTTCTTCTTCGTCGACGTGTTCGACAACAGCGGCACGCTGCTGGCGGTCGCGCACAAGGCGGGCATCATGAACCCGGACGGCACGTTGCCGAGGGCGAGCCGTGCGCTCACGGCCGACTCGCTCGCCGCCATGGCCGGTGCCGCGCTCGGCACCTCGACCACCACCAGCTACATCGAGAGCGCGGCGGGCGTGAACGCGGGCGGTCGCACCGGGCTCGTCGCGGTCACGGTGGCCGTGCTGTTCCTCGCCGCGCTGTTCTTCGCACCGCTCGCCGGATCGATCCCCGCGTTCGCCACGGCTCCCGCGCTCGTCTACGTCGCCTGCCTGATGATGGGCGCGGTGCGCGATATCGATTTCGACGATGCGACCGAGTCCGTGCCGGCCGTCGTCACCATCGCTGCCATGCCGCTGACGTTCTCGATTGCGCACGGCATCGCGTTCGGCTTCATCGCCTATGTCGGGATCAAGGTGGTGGCGGGTCGCGTGCGCGACATCTCCCCCGCGATGGCCCTGATGGCGGCGCTGTTCGTCGTCAAATTCGCGGTGCTGTGAGCCAGAAGCCTGCCGGCGACCAAGGAACATAGCGGCTGCGGCGCGCACGATCTACGTGCGAGCCACCTTGCCTCGCAGGTCCTGCGTCGCAACAATGCGCGGCAACACTCGATACGGGGCCCGGCCCCGGCCCTACAGGAGAACGCACGCATGAGCCGCTATCACGAGGTCTACGAGGGCTGGAAGAAGGACCCCGAGCGGTTCTGGGGCGAGGCGGCGCGCGAGATCGACTGGATCAACCTGTGGGACCGGGTCTTCGACCCCTATGCGGGCGAGTACGGCCGCTGGTTCGCGGGCGCGGAATGCAACACCGCCTATAACTGCCTCGACCGGCATGTGCTGCGCGGGCGCGGCAGCCAGGCGGCGCTGATCTACGACAGCCCGGTCACGAAGACGACCAAAACGTTCAGCTATGCGGAGCTGACGCACGAGGTCGCGACCTTCGGCGGCGTCCTGCAGGACCTCGGCGTGAAGAAGGGCGACCGGGTCATCATCTACATGCCGATGGTGCCCGAGGCGGCAATCGCCATGCTGGCCTGCGCGCGGATCGGCGCCATCCACTCGGTGGTGTTCGGCGGCTTCGCGGCGAACGAGCTCGCGACGCGCTTCGACGACGCCAAGCCCGTGGCCATCGTCTCGGCGAGCTGCGGCATCGAGACCAACCGCGTCGTGCCCTACAAGCCGCTCCTGGACAAGGCGATCGAGCTGGCGACGCACAAGGTCGGCATCTCGGTCGTGTTGCAGAGGCCGCAGGCCGAGGCAGCGCTGGTCGCCGGCCGCGACCACGACTGGGCGGCGCTGGTCAAGGATGCCAAGGCGCGGGGCCGCAAGGCCGGGTGCGTGCCGGTGGCTGCCACCGACCCGCTCTACATCCTCTACACGTCGGGCACGACCGGCTCGCCGAAGGGCGTCATCCGCGACAATGGCGGGCACATGGTCGCGCTCAAGTGGACCATGAAGAACCACTACGGCATCGAGCCGGGCGAGGTGTTCTGGGCGGCCTCCGACGTCGGCTGGGTGGTGGGGCACAGCTACATCGTCTATGCGCCGCTGCTGCACGGGGCGACGAGCGTGCTCTACGAGGGCAAGCCGGTCGGCACGCCGGATGCCGGCGCCTTCTGGCGCGTGATCGCCGAGCATCGCGTATCGGCCATGTTCACGGCACCGACAGCCTTCCGTGCGATCAAGAAGGATGACCCTAACGGCGAGCTGATCCGGAAATACGACCTCAGGGCCTTCCGCACGCTGTTCCTCGCCGGCGAGCGAGCCGACCCAGAGACCATCAAGTGGGCCGAGCACCATCTCCAGGTGCCCGTGATCGACCACTGGTGGCAGACGGAGACGGGCTGGCCCATCGCGGGCAATCCCGTCGGGCTCGGCCAGCTCCCGGTGAAGTACGGCTCGCCCTCGGTGCCGATGCCCGGCTACGATCTGCAATGCCTCGACGAGAAGGGGCAACCGGTTCCGGCCGGCACACCGGGAACGCTCGCCATCAAG
>JBFWQN010000165.1:0-9770 GCA_050249405.1 Hyphomicrobiaceae bacterium
CGCATCTGGACCGGGAAGCCGGCGCGCGCTCTGTCTACGATCTGGGCTACCTCGCGGGAAACATTTTTGGCGGCGAGGGCTACGATTGGTTTTACGCGACCGGCGCCGACCGCGCCGCGCAGATTCGCACGCCGATTACAGATGCTGCGGAAGGCAAGGCATTTGTGTTCCGCTACAAGGACATCCGCAGCTGGTGGTCGAGCTTGCATTACGATCGGCCCAGTGGTGTCGAGGTCTCGACGCCGACGGCCTGGGTGCCTGCGTCGAAGCCCGTCTGGCTGACCGAGATCGGTTGTCCGGCGATCGACAAGGGAGCGAACCAGCCGAATGTATTCGTTGATGCGAAAAGCTCGGAATCTTTCATTCCCTATTTCTCGAGCGGCGCGCGCGATGATCTCATGCAGCGCCGCTACCTGCAGGCAATGGTGGAGGCGTTCGATCCAGATAGCCCTGGGTATGTCGAAGGCGCCAATCCGGTTTCGGAAATCTACGGCGGGCCGATGCTCGACCTCGACCACGTGCACGTCTACGCCTGGGATGCACGCCCCTATCCGGCGTTTCCGTCGAACGATCTCGTCTGGAGCGATGGCGAGAGCTGGCGGCGCGGACATTGGCTCAACGGCCGCATCGCGAGCCAGCCGCTCGATCGCGTGATCGGCGATATTCTCGATGGCTACGATTTTCCGCACTACGACGTGGAGGGGCTTGAAGGTCTCGTCGCGGGGCTCGTCCTGGATCGGCCGATGTCGGCCCGGGAGGCGCTTCAGCCATTGGAGCTCGCGCATTTTCTCGATGCCGTCGAGTCCGGTGGCGCCATCCGGTTCCGGCACCGGGCCGACGGACCGGTGCGTCTGGCGCTGTCGCTCGATGATCTCGTCGAGACCCGCGCGGGAGCCGAGTTGGTCCGCCTCACCCGCGCGCAGGAGACCGACCTTCCCGCGGCAGCGCGCATCTCGTACGCCTCGCTCGAGGACGATTACCGACACGGTGTAGCCCAGTCACGCCGCCTCGTCGGCGCGTCCGGCCGCCTCGCCGAGGCGCAGGTCGCCCTGGTGATGGAGGCCGCCGAAGCGCAGGCGACGGCGGAAATCTGGCTTTTCGAAGCCTGGGCGGCGCGCGAGCGTGCGTCCTTCACGCTGCCGCCGTCGGCGATCGCCATCGAGCCCGGGGACCTGGTATCGCTCTCGCATGCGGGCGTCAGCCGGCTTTTTCGTATCACGGAGGTGGGCGAGCAGACGGCGCGCCAGATGACGGCGCTGAGCGTCGATCCATCAGTCTATACTGCGTCGTCCGCGGTCGTGCGGCGCCAGAAGATTGTCGGCCCTGCCGTGACCGGGCCGGTTCTCGGCATCTTCCTCGACCTGCCCTTGTTGACGGGCGCTCATGCACCGGAAGCGGGCTATGTCGTGGCCTCCCGTGTGCCGTGGCAGGGCGGGGCCGCATTCTATCGATCGCCCGACGATCAGGGTTTTGAGCTCGCAGCCCGCGCGCGCCATCGTGCAACGACCGGTACCACTCTCGACGATCTGCCGCCGGGGCCCGCTTCGCGCTTCGATCGTGCAGCGCGTTTGCGCGTGCGGCTCGACGCGGGCACGCTCATCTCGACTGAGCCGTCCAGCTTGCTGGCGGGCGCCAATGCCGCGGCCGTGCGCAGTTCGAGTGGGGAGTGGGAGGTGCTGCAGTTCGCGACCGCGACGCTCGTCGGGCCGGGCATCTACGAGCTGTCGACGCTGCTTCGCGGTCAGGCGGGCAGTGAGGCCGCAATGGCCACAACGATACCGGCCGGTGCGACGTTCGTCTTGCTCGACTCGGCGGTGACGGAGGTCCCGCTCACGCGCGACGAGATCGGCCTCCCGTTCAACTGGCGCTACGGTCCCGCCACGCTCGATATCGGCCATCTATCCTTCCAGTCCACGAGCCACGCCTTCCGCGGCGTCGGGCTCCGCCCGCTGAGCCCGGTCCACATTCGCGGTCGCCGCACCGCCGCAGGCGACCTCGTCGTCACCTGGACGCGCCGCACGCGTATCGGCGGCGATAGCTGGGCTTCCGTCGAGGTGCCACTCGGTGAGGAGGTGGAGGCCTACGAGGTCGATATCCTGTCGGGCACATCCATCGTGCGCACACTCGTGTCCGGAACGACGACCGTCTCGTATTCGGCGGCTGAGCAGAGTGCCGATTTCGGCGCGCCGCAGGCAAGCGTCATGGTGAGCATCGCGCAGACGAGCCCGGCATTTGGCCGTGGCACGTCGAGAGCCGCCGTCATCTGAGGCCGCAACCCTCCAGCTCGGGCGCGACCGACGCAATTCCACCCATCCCGATTGGCCGTTCATCCGCGCGATGACGCCCTGCGCCTCGGCGCAGAGCGTCCGGCCGCCCGAGAGCCCAAGGGCATTATGACAATGATCGCCAGACTTGAGGACCAGCCGGCCTGGCTCGATTTCGCTTGGGCCGAGCTCGGTCAGCGCGAGCGCCCCGGCACCGCCAGCAACCCGCGCATCGAGGATTATATTCGGAGCACCGGATATCCGAGTGCGGCCGACGACGCGACACCATGGTGCGCGGCATTCGTCGGGGCATGCCTCGGCAAAGCCGGGATGCAAGGCACGAGGTCTCTGCTCGCACGCTCCTACCTGGATTGGGGCATCGCAGCCGAGACACCCCGAACCGGTGCCGTCGCTGTTCTGTCGCGCGGAGCGGACCCTGCCCTGGGCCACGTCGGGTTTGTCGTCGGCCTGTCCGGCGACAGGATCGTCCTTCTTGGTGGCAACCAGTCCGACGCCGTGAGCGTCGAGGCCTTCGATCGCAGCCGGCTGCTCGGTCTGCGTTGGCCGCCGCCGCTGGATGAGAGAGGTTCGGCTGACTCCGCTGTTGGCCCGGCTTCAGGGGTGCCAGATGACGAGGCCTTCGTCTGGTCGCTGCCTCGCATCCTCGATCTCGAGGGCGGCTACACCGACGACCCCTACGACCCCGGCGGCCCGACCAACAAGGGCGTCACGCTCGCGACCTGGGCCAGCTTCAAGGGGGCGGCGCTCACCGCGAGGACCCGTGACAGGCTGACGGCCGAGCTCCAGTCCATCTCCGACGAGGATGTCGCCGCGATCTATCGGGCGCGCTACTGGCAGCCGGCCCATTGCGCCGCCATGCCTCGGGCGCTTGCCCATTTTCACTTCGATGCCAGCGTCAACCAGGGCGTCGGCACCGCTGCCCGGATGCTGCAGGAAGCTCTCGCCGTTGAGATCGACGGCGAGATCGGTCCGATCACACTCCGCGCGGCAAGCCGGATCGAGTCGGTCGCGGTCCTCGACCGGTACGCCGCGATCCGTCGGCGTCGCTACCGAGGTCTCACCCATTTTTGGCGTTTCGGCCGCGGCTGGCTGGCTCGCGTCGACACCGCGCTCGCGCAGGCGCTTGAGCTGGCAGCACCGCCTTCGTCCCCTCTGCAACCTCATGAGGAAACCACGACCATGCCCGATTCCACCCCTCCGGCAATCTCACCTTCGACCTCGGCCACTGACATCAAGTGGTGGGGCAGCTCCATCACGATCTGGGGCGCGCTGGTGACGGCGGCGACCACCGTGCTGCCGGTCGTCCTCTCTGTGTTCGGCCTCGACATTCCGGCAGTCCTCATCGGACAGCTCGGCAGCAACCTGACGACCGTCGTGCAGGCTGTCGGCGGCCTGGTCGGCACCGTGATGACCATCGCGGGGCGCGCTCGTGCCTCGGCCCCCCTGTCGCGCCGACCGCTCTCTCTCCGCGTCTGAGGGCAGGCCGCGGTCGGTCACCATTCATGGCAGGTTCAGTCGGTGCCGAGTAGCTTGCGAGCATCAGGAGCCCGGCATGTTCCGCCTTCCGCGCAAACTCGCACCACCTATCTTGATCGGCGCAAGCGTCTTGGCGCCGATCTCGGAGGCGCTCGCAGCCCCTCCCGACGCCGAAGCGCGTTGCTACGGCGATTGGTCGGACGCCGCGCCGATCGTCGAGCAACGCCAGCTGCGGTCGGCGCGCGACGTGCAGGATATGGCGCGCGTGGAGCTTGGTGGCGATGTGGTGCGGATCGTGCTCTGCGAGGGCGAGGACGGCGCATTCGTTTACCGTCTCGTCTTGCGCCGTGACGATGGTCGCATCAACACAGTGACTGTGAGGGCTGATCGCTAGCTCCGCGACAACGCCATGATTTCGCGCTATTCGTCTTCGCCGTGCAAGTCCGGGGCGCCAGCGGCGCTCCTTCAACTCCGGGGCCAAAACGGTGCGAGTGCTTGTCGTCGAGGACGATCCCGATCTCAATCGCCAGCTCGTCGCCGCGCTGACCGACGCCGGCTACGCCGTAGACAAGGCCATGGACGGCGAGGAAGGGTATTTCCTCGGCGAAACCGAGCCTTATGATGTCGTCGTGCTCGACATCGGCCTCCCGAGGATGGACGGCATCTCGGTGCTTGAGCAGTGGCGCCGCGCCAACCGCAACATGCACGTCATCATCCTCACGGCCCGAGACCGCTGGTCGGACAAGGTTGCCGGCATGGACGCCGGTGCCGACGATTACGTGGCCAAGCCCTTTCACATGGAGGAGCTGCTCGCCCGCATTCGTGCACAAGTGCGCCGCGCCACCGGACATGCCCGGGCCGAGATAGAGTGCGGGCCGCTTCGCCTCGACACCAAGACGGCTCGCGTCACACTCGACGGCCAGCCCGTCAAGCTCACGTCGCACGAGTACCGGTTGCTGGCCTACCTGCTGCACCACGGCGGTCGGGTGGTCTCCCGCACGGAGCTTGTCGAGCATCTCTACGAGCAGGATTTCGACCGCGACAGCAACACCATCGAGGTATTCGTCGGGCGTCTCCGCAAGAAAATCCCCCCCCACATGATCAAGACCGTGCGTGGCCTCGGCTACCGTTTGTCGCCCGAGAAGGATGAAGCTTAACTCGCTCGCATTCCGGCTTTTCCGCACCGCGGCCGTCTGGGCCGTGCTCGTGCTTCCGTTGGCTGGTCTCGCCATCGATTGGGTCTACAAGAGCGACATCTACAAGAGCTTCGATGGCCGGCTCTCCCAGCTTCTGACACTCAACATCGCCTTTTCCACCGACAAGGGCGGAGCGGAGCCCGGGGTTCCCCGCAACGTCGGTGAGCCTCTGTTCGAGTTGGCGCATTCCGGCTGGTATTGGCAGATCACGCCGCTCGACAGTAGCCCCGGCAAGCGCCTCATCTCCACCTCGCTCGCCAGCGAATCGCTCCCTCTCCCGTCGCGGCTCGGCCTGAAGCCTGATCGATACAACATCATCTGGCACGACGCGAAAGGGCCCGTCGGCGAGCCGCTTCGTATCGCCGAGACGATCTACAACTCGGGAGACGACGAGACTCCCCATTTTTATTCGTTCGCCGTGGCCGGCAACCTCGAGTTCGCGGAAACGCGTGTCCGCGACTTCCGGGTTCCCTTGATCTTCTCGCTGGCCATTGCCGGTTTGGGCCTGGTCCTGTCCACCTTCCTGCAGGTCCGGTATGGGCTGGAGCCGCTGCGCGCTGTCGGCAGGCGCCTGCAGGCCATCCGCTCCGGCGACGCGCTCACGCTCGACGGTCGTGTGCCTGCCGAGATTGAGCCTTTGCAGAGCGAGCTCAACGCGCTCATCCAGTCCAACCAGGACATTATTGAGCGGGCGCGCACCCAGGTCGGCAACCTCGCCCATGCCCTGAAGACCCCCCTGGCCGTGATCACCAACGAGATCGGCGACGATGCTTCGCCGGCGGCCCGCAAGGTAGCCGAGCAGGCGGAGGTGATGCGCGATCAGGTGACCTATTATCTCGACAGGGCGCGCATGGTGGCTCGTGTCGATGTGATCGGCCGCGTAACCGAGGTTCGGCCCGTCGCCGAGGCGATCACCCGCGCTCTCTCTCGCATCAACCGCGACCGGAATCTCGAGATTGCCGTTGAATGTCCGGCTGATGCGCGCTTCCAGGGCGAGAAGCAGGACCTCGAGGAGATGCTCGGCAACCTTGCGGACAATGCCTGCAAGTGGGCGTCGTCTCGTGTGCGCGTTGCCGTGACGGTCCAGACGCTGGGGGTCGGGCCCTATGCGCGCCGCCTCCTCGTCGCGGTCGACGACGACGGGCCGGGCTTGACCGAGGAGCAGCGGGCCCAAGGCATCAAGCGGGGGCGCCGGCTCGACGAATCGAAGCCCGGCTCCGGCCTGGGACATTCCATCGTCGCCGACCTCGCTCAGTCCTACCGGGGCAAGTTCAGCCTCGAGCGCGCCGAGCTTGGCGGCCTCTCTGCCCGGCTCGAGCTGCCAGCCGTCTGAGAATTGTGTCTTTGATGCACTCGTCCACGGGTCTCGAGCCGGCAGCACGAGTTGGCCGAAGTTTCGCCCGAATCGAAGCCAAGGGTCCGGTCAAAGGCGGGGCAATGCCTCTGCTCGCGCGCGAGCGGGCAAGAAAGCTGCCCAAGGGGACGACGGATAATGGGATTTGAGATGCGCCGGGCGCTGGGTGTGGCCGTACTGGCCCTTTCGATGACGCTTGCCGGTTGTGCCGAAGGCAACAAGCAGGACTCGGGGCTCGTGGTGGGTGCCGTAGCCGGCGGCCTTTTGGGCAACACGGTTGGCAAGGGAAGCGGACGCGCCGCTGCAACGATCGTCGGCGCCGTCGTCGGCGGGATCGTCGGCAGCGAGATCGGTCGCTCGATGGACAAGCAGGACCGAATACTGGCGCAACGCGCCGAGCTCGACGCGTTCGAGCGTGGCCCCTCCGGCCGCCCGGTGCGCTGGCAGAACCCCGACAACGGGCGCTACGGCGACGTCGTGCCGATGGCACCCTACCGCCGGGGCGAGAGCGATTGCCGTGACTACACGCATACGATCTATATCGACGGTCGCCCGCAGGCCATGCGCGGCACGGCATGTCGCAACCCGGACGGAACCTGGAGCAATGTCGGCTGATCCGATTGCTTGAGGTCAAGCCGTCACCTTGCCTCCGGCTGCACGCATCCCTATTCAATCGCGTGGATAGCTGAGGCCGGGAGCCCGGATGCTGCTGTGGGTGATCTTTGCGTTGATGACAGCTGCCGTGGTCGCCACGCTGCTGCATCCCTTGCTGCGCCGGCCCATTGCGGTTGCTCCCGGCGCCGACGGCGTGACTGCGGTTTATCGGGATCAGCTTGCCGAGATCGAGGCGGAGGCAGGACGCGGGCTGATCGGTCCGGAGGAGGCTGAAGCAGCGCGTCGCGAGATCGCTCGTCGTCTCATCGCACATGCTCCGGAAGCGGTCCCGGCGCCGTCCGCCCCCGTTGCAGGTTCTGCCTCATCTGGTCGCCTTGCGCTCGCGGTCCTTCTCGGCGCCTGCATGCCTGCCGTCGCGCTAGGCCTGTATTTGCTGTCGGGTTCGCCGGGGCTCCCGTCCCAGCCGCTTGCTGCACGCAAGGCTACTCCTCCCGTCGACGCCCAGATGGCGAAGCTGATATCGGCTGTCGAGGCGCGGTTGGCCGAGCATCCCGAGGATGGCAGGGGCTGGGATGTGATTGCGCCCGTCTATCTGCGACTCGCCCGCTACAATCAGGCAGCCGACGCCTATCGTCGTGCGGTTCGTCTGGTCGGCGAGACGCCCCGTCGCCTTGCCGGGCTGGCCGAGTCCCTCATGCTCGAGAGCGGCGGCCGGATCGGCGACGAGGCGAGATCGGTCCTCGCGCGGCTGCTTGTGCTCGAGCCAGACCACGTGCAGGCCCGCTTTTGGCTGACCTTTGCGAAGGAGCAGGATGGCAACCTGGCCGAGGCCGCGTCCGAGTACGCCAAGCTGCTGGCCGGCGCTCCGGCCGACGCGCCCTGGCGCCCGATGCTTGAGGAGCGGCTGCAGGCGGTACGTGCCGCGCTCGGCGGGCAAACAGCCTCTGGTCCGGGGCCGTCCGCAGCGGCCAAGCCCAACACGGAGACCATCGTACCGGGTCCCGGTGCCGACGACATCGCTGCCGCCGAGCGCAAGACACCTGCCGAGCGGCAAGCCATGATCGAAGGCATGGTGGCCGGTCTCGCCGCTCGTCTCGAGAAGGACGGCCGGGACCTCGCGGGTTGGCAGCGGCTCATCCGCGCGCTGACCGTGCTCGGCCGCAAGGACGAGGCCGTCGCTGCATTGGGCCGGGCCCGCAAGTCATTCGTCGACGAGCCGCAGTCGCTGGCCGCGCTCGCCGACCTCGCCAGAAGCCTCGGTCTCGGCACATGATCCACCGGAGCACAACATGACCCGCAAGCAGCGCCGCGCCGCGTTCATCGTCGCGGGCCTCGTCGTGCTGGGACTGGCCGTAGGCCTGGTGCTCTTCGCGCTTTCCGGCACGATCACCTACTTCAAGACGCCGAGTGACGTGGCTGAGAGGCCCTTGCCGGCTGGCCAGCGCTTTCGCCTCGGCGGCCTCGTGGCAGAGGGCAGCGTCAAGCGAGGACGGAGCCTCGAGGTCGAGTTTCGCGTCACCGACACCCTCAAGGCCATGCCCGTCGTCTACCGCGGCGTTCTCCCTGATCTCTTCCGCGAGGGGCAAGGGGTCGTCGCGGAAGGCCGCCTGGAGCCCGACGGTCGTTTTCGCGCAGATACTGTTCTTGCCAAGCACGACGAGAACTATATGCCTCCCGAGGTCGCCAAGGCACTCGAGGCGAAGGGCGTGAAGCTGGGCCAGGGTGCTGTGCATCCGGGAAAATAGCGCTTCGATGGCCCTTGCGGTCGCGCCTGCGGGCTTTCCCGAAACGAATTGAGGCCACCGTGCTCGTCGAGATCGGTCACTTCGCGCTCATTCTGGCACTTGTCGTCTCGCTGGCGCAGACGGTCCTTCCGGCTTGGGGCGCCCGCACGGGGGACGATCGCCTGATGGCGCTCGCCGTTCCGGCCGCGTTGGCCGCCTTCGCGCTCGTCGCGACGGCATTTCTCGCACTCATGCACGCCTACATCGTAAGCGACTTCTCCGTCCTCAATGTGTGGGCCAACTCCCACTCGGCGAAGCCCTTGCTGTATCGGGTGTCCGGAGTTTGGGGAAACCACGAGGGCTCGATGGTCCTCTGGGTGCTGATGCTGACGCTCTTCGGCGCGGCCGTGGCGCTGTTCGGCGGATATCTTCCGCCGACGCTGCGTGCCAATGTGCTCGCGGCCCAGGCGTCCATTGCCCTGGCCTTCCTTCTCTTCATCCTGCTGACGTCCAACCCGTTCGAGCGCGTCGACCCGGCTCCCCTCGAGGGCCGCGGCCTCAATCCGATACTTCAGGATCCCGCTCTCGCCTTCCATCCGCCTTTCCTCTACGCGGGCTACGTCGGTTTCTCGATGGCCTTTTCCTTCGCGATCGCAGCCCTTCTCGAGGGCCGCACCGACGCCGCTTGGGCCCGATGGGTCAGGCCCTGGACGCTCGCCGCCTGGATGTGTCTCACGCTTGGTATCGCTATGGGCTCTTGGTGGGCCTACTACGAGCTCGGCTGGGGCGGCTGGTGGTTCTGGGATCCCGTCGAGAACGCGAGCTTCATGCCGTGGCTTGCCGGCACCGCCCTTCTCCACTCCGCGCTGGTCATGGAGAAGCGCGAGTCGCTGAAGGTGTGGACGATACTTCTCGCCATCCTCACCTTCTCGCTGTCGCTGATGGGCACCTTCCTCGTCCGCTCCGGGGTGCTGTCCTCGGTGCACGCCTTCGCGGTCGATCCGAAGCGCGGCGTCTTCATCCTCGCGATCATGATGTTGTTCACCGGGGGCGGGCTCGCGCTCTTCGCAGCGCGTGCCACCGCCTTGCGCCAAGGGGGCCTGTTCTCGCCGATCTCGCG
>JBFWQN010000166.1:0-9756 GCA_050249405.1 Hyphomicrobiaceae bacterium
CAGCCGGGAACGCTCGTCTACTCGCTCGGAGACGTCCATGATCACCAAGTTCGACAGCCTCTACGCCGGCCATACCGACCTCGATAATTGCGGCTATCAGGGCACGCCCATCAACGCCCGCCGCTACGACAACGCTCACCTCGCGACGTCGCTGTTCAAGGCCGAGGCGATGGCGCAGATGATGGATCGCAACGGATACGACACGTTCTGGATGGCCGAGCACCATTTCCAGCGCGAGGGCACGGAGTGCATCCCGAACGTGCTGATGATGGCGCTGCATCTCGCCCATCGCACGACCAAGCTGAGGATCGGCTGCGGCTTCAACGTCGCGCCGATGTGGCATCCGCTGCGTCTGGCCGAGGACTACGCGATGGGGGATATCCTGACCGGCGGACGCATCACGTTCGGGCTCGGTCGCGGCTACCACACGCGCGAGGTGGAGACGTTCGGCTCGCCGCTGCGGGACCAGACCGCCAATCGCGAGCTGTTCGAGGAGCAGGTCGAGATCATCTTCAAGGCTTTCCACAACGAGAGCTTCAGCCACGAGGGAAAGAACTACACGCTGCCGGCGCGAGTGCCCTACCGCGGCTACGACCTGAAGGACATGACGCTGGTGCCCCGGCCGTTCACGCAGCCGGTCGAATGCTGGCAGCCGATCCAGGGCGGCACCATGCGGGCCTTCGAGTTCATGGCCAAATACGGCATCCAGGGTGTGCTCGGCGGAGGCTCGTCGGAAGGCGGTGCCATGCACCAGATGATCGTCGACTGGCAAGCGGCGCACAAGAAGGTGAGGGGCTGGGACCTGCAGCTGGGTGAGCGGCTCGCCATCGGCTACCACTTCATGATTGCGGAGACGCGCGAGAAGGCCATGGCCGCCGTTGCCAAATACTACGAGGAGAACATGAAAATGTTCGGCGAGCTGCGCCTCGTGAAAGCACTCTCCGACGCCCAGATCGAGGCGATGCGCGACCCGAGCAAGGCGAAAGGTGTCAAGCTGCCGTCGATCGAGGATGCGGAGGCGTCGGGCGGCTTCCTGTGCGGTCCGCCGGACCTCATCATCGAGAAGCTGAAGGTGATCGAGCGGAAATACCCGGGTCTCGAGCGGGTCAACATGAGCATGCCGGTCGGCGTGCCGCTGAACATGTGGCTCGACCAGCACGACCGCCTCGCCAAGGAGGTCATGCCGGCGTTCAAGGTCAAGACGCACTGAGCCTGGCATCGCACCGGCGCAACCAGTCGGCTGCGCCGGACTTCGGCCGCGTCAGAACGCGTACTCGCGGAAGGCGTGGTCGATGTTCTTGCCCCAGCGGCCCTCATAGGCCTCGAGCATGGCCTCGGCGGTGGTCCGCTTGGCGTCGACGACGGCCTCGACCGACGCAAGATGGCGGCGCTCGTCCTCACCCTTATCGTTGCGGATGCCGCGGGACTTCAGGCCCTCGGCAGCGATGGCGGTCACCTCGCGCGCAATGTCGATGAGCCGGTGGCGGCGGACCGGTGCGGCGAGGCCCAGCCTCGGCACGGCGTTGCGCAACGCCTCGCGCTCCTCGGCCGTCCAGGCCTTGACGACGTCCCAGGCGGCGTCGAGCGCGGTCTGGTCGTAGAGGAGGCCAACCCAGAATGCAGGCAGCGCGGCGATCTCGGGGAGGCGGCCTGCATCGGCGCCGCGCATCTCGAGAAAGCGCTTCATGCGCACCTCGGGGAAGATGGTGGTCAGGTGGTCGGACCAGTCGGCAATGGTCGGCTCGATGCCCTTCAGCTCCGGCCGCCCCAGGCGCTCGCCCAGCCGGCCGCCCAGGAAGTCGCGGAACGAGGCGCCAGCCACGTCGATGTACTCGCCGTCCCGGTAGATGAAGTACATGGGCACCTGGAGCGCATACTCGACGTAGCGGTCGAAGCTCATGCCGCTCTCGAAGACGAACGGCAACAGCCCGGTGCGGGCACGGTCGGTGTCGCGCCAGACCTCGCTGCGCATCGACAGGAAGCCGTTGGGCTTGCCCTCGGTGAAGGGCGACGCAGCGAACAGGGCCGTCGCCAGCGGCTGCAGCGCCAGCGAGACGCGCAGCTTCTTCACCATGTCCGCCTCGTCGGCGAAGTCGAGGTTCACCTGGATCGTGGCTGTCCGGTACATCATGTCGAGGCCGCCCTTGCCGACCTTCGGCATGTAGCGGGTCATGACCCCGTAGCGCCGCTTGGGCATGCGCGGCGTCTCGGACAGCTTCCACTTGGGCGAGAAGCCGAGGCCCAGGAAACCGAGCTTCAAGTCCTCGCCGATGGCCTTCACCTCGTCGAGGTGGCGCCGGGTCTCGGCGTCGACCTCGTGCATGTCGGCCAGGGGCGCACCCGACAACTCGAACTGGCCGCCGGGCTCCAGCGAGACGGTGGCCAAGGGCTCTCCGTCCGGGCGCTTGAGGGCGATGATGGTGTCGCCCTCGTGAATGGGCTCCCATCCGTAGCGGGCGATCAGCTCCTCCATCAGTGCGCGGATGCCGCGCGGTCCCTCATACGGGATGGGGCCGAGGTCGTCCGTGCGGAAGCCGATTTTCTCGTGCTCGGTGCCGATGCGCCATTCCGCCTTCGGCTTACAGCCGATGGAGAACCACTCGACGAGGTCGTTGCGCGAGCCGATGGGCGGGGCGGGCTCGCCTTCCTGGCGGGTCGACATGCAAGTTCCTCGGTCGGTCGGGTTGAGCGGCGGCATGGCCGGCGCCCGGGCGCTCACTTATGGCCCTGGCAGAGTGAAGCGACAAGGGCTTGACGGGCAATTGAAGCGGTGCGCCGCAGCATGAGCAATTCTTGTCGTAGGCATGAGAAAATCTGAACCATATGCCGGCGCGCAAATGACGTTCACATCAGCGCCAATCTCCGAGCACGGCGTCGACGAGGGCCAGGGCCGCGACGGCTGCGGTATCCGCCCGCATGATGCGCGGCCCGAGCGCAAGGCGCACGACACCGGGAAGGCGCCGCAGGGCGTCCCGCTCCGTATCGGCAAAACCGCCCTCGGGACCGATCAGCACGGCCAGCGGTCCTGGGGCGACAGCCGACAGTGCCGCGATGGGATCGCTGACCGGAGCGGCCTCGTCGCAGAAAACCAGGCGCCGGTCGGCGTCCCACTCGGCGATCAGCCTGCCGAGCGGCTGCGGCTCGTCCACCTCGGGAATGCGGAGCACGCCGCACTGCTCCGCAGCCTCGACGACATTGGCACGCATGCGCTCGAGGTTGACGCGCTCGGCCACCGTGTGGCGCGTCATGACGGGCACGAGGCGGGAGACGCCAAGCTCGGTCGCCTTTTGAACCATGTAGTCGAGGCGGGACCGCTTCAACGGAGCGAAAAGATAGTGGAGGTCGGGGCCACCCTGCTGGGGGCGCAGCTGGTGCTCGACCGCAAGCCGCGTCTCGCGGCGGCCGACACGGGAGACAAGGGCACGCCACTCTCCATCGCGGCCGTTGAAGACGTGCACGGCAGCGCCGTCGGCCAAGCGCAGCACATTGAGCAGATAGCTCGCCTGCTCGCGCTCGAGCGTGAGCACCTCGCCGGAGGCCAATTCCGCCTCGACGTAGAGGCGCGGAGCCCGAAAGTCGTAATCCTCGGTCATGCGCGGTTCTAGGCCGTCGAGCCGGGAGCGTCCAGACGGCGACGCCGCGCCGGCACACTCCTCAGATGCTCAAGGCTCCTTGGGCTCGACCAGCATGACCATACGGACGAGATCGGCAGTATTGCGGGCGCCGGTCTTCTCCATGATCCAGAGCCGGTAGGTCTCGACGGTCCGTGGGCTGATGCCGAGGCGCGCGGCGATCTCCTTGCTCGAAAGTCCCTGGACGACATGGTCCATCACCTCGCGCTGGCGGGGCGAGAGCTGCTCCATGCGGGCTATGAGATCCGCCCGCTTGCGGTCGGCGTCGGCCTGGCGGCTGGCCTCGTCGATGGCTCGGCCGATGGCATCCAGCAGCTCCGTCTCGTCGAACGGCTTCTCGACGAAATCGGCGGCGCCGGCTTTCAGGGCGCGGACTGCCATGCTGACCTGGCCGTGGCCGGTGACGAGTATCAACGGAATGCGCTCGCCACGGCGGTTCAACTCGGCCTGGAGCTCGAGACCGGACATGCCGGGCATGCGCACGTCGGAGACAATGGCCGCCGGCCGGTAGCCGTCGGCGAGCGCGGCCAGCAACCCCTCGGCAGCCGCAAAGCCCCGAGGGGCGACCAGCTCGCTCGTAGCGAGCAGGGCAGCGATCGAATCGCGCACCGCCGCGTCGTCGTCCACGATCGCCAGCTCACGTGGCTCCTGCATGGCCGTCTCCATCGGTTCTTTCCAGCGTGAATGTGATGGCGGTCCCGCCACCGGGGGGCTCGGTCGCCGTGAGCGAGCCGCCGTGAGCCTCTACGATCGAACGGCACAGGGCGAGGCCAACGCCCAGACCGCCGGGCTTCTCGCTCTGGCCGAGCTGGTGGGTCGCAAGATCGAATTCCGGGGGCAGGCCCGGACCGGTGTCGACGACATCGACAGCGACGCGCCGAGGATCGCCGGCAAGCGGGTGGACGTCGATCGAAATGCGGCGGCGGGACGGCTTCACCTCGGCGACGGCCTCGAGAGCGTTGCGCAAGAGATTGACGAGGACGAGGACGATCTGCACGCGATCGGCGAGAACGGGAACACGCTCGGCTGCCGGCGGAAGCCGCAGCTCGACGGCATTCTCAGCCGCGTCGGGCCCCATCAACGCCGCAGCCTCGGCGACAATCGCGTGCAGGTCGTGGCTGGCGAGATCGACGCGGCCCACCTCGAACAGGCCTCTCAACTTGCGGATCACCTCGGCGGCACGATCGACCTGGGCTACAGCCTCGACGAGCGACGTGCGGGCTGATTCGATGCGTGGCGGCGATGCCTCGAGGGCGCGCAACGCGGCGCGCGTGTAATTGCGGACGGCCGTCAGCGGCTGACTCATCTCGTGGGCAATGCCGCTGCTGAGGCTACCCATTCCGGCCGACCGTGCCACCCTCTGGACGAGAGCCTGCTGCCGGCGGAGGCGCGCGGCGACGACCTGCCGCTCGCTGGTGAGGACGCCGATGGCAAGCCCGGCCAGCAAGAGAATGAGCAGCACGGCCTGCAACGCAGCGACGTTGTCGAAGCTGGCAGGGTCGCTGTGCAAGGCGATCATCAGACCGACCTGCATGACGAAAAGGCCGGCACTGGCGCCGGCGAGTCCGTGCCGGACGGCGATCCACACGATGGGCAGAAAAAGCAGATAGAACAGCTGCTGGCGCAAGCCGTCCTCGCCGCCGGCGACGATGCTGACGGCCGCGAGGATGGCGAGCGCCTGCAACGCCGATTCGAGCTCCGGCCGCCAGCGGCTCCAGATGGGCATCAGCAGCAGAAATGGCGTGACAGCCATGATGCCGATGACGTCGCCGGCCCAGTGGCGGAGCACGGCGTCGGCAAGCTGCTCGAGCGGCAACAGGCCGGTGGCACTCAGCACGGCGACATAGGCGATGGCCACCACCACCGCGACGATGACGGTCGCGAGGACGAGCAGCAACAGATCGCGCATCGAGCCGAGCTTGCGATCAAATCCCGCGGCAGATGACCGTAGCAACCCTGCGGCAGTCGAATAGCTCGCCACCGTGAAAGCGACCTCGATGGCCTCCACCCACCACGGAAAAGGGACGTTGCGGATCAAGACGTCCGTCATGACCAGCGCGAGTGCCAGCAATGGCGCCCATGCGAGACCCTTCCAGAGCAGCAGGCCGAGAGAGAGGCCAGCCGACGGGTTCCACGGCGTCACTCCGAGCGGAGCGACGTCGGCGCGGTAGGTCGACGCCTCGAGCAGCAGATAGGCGACGAGGAATCCCGCCGCGGACGCGATCCAAGCATGCCGGTGCCCTGTCTCGCTGCGCATCGTCCCCGATCTTGCTCCCGCAAATCATCAGCTCCACATCGGACCTTCTCGTGGAACATTCCATTACGCAGTAACACGTAAGAACATGTTGCCACGAGAGTTTGCCGCTGTGGTCGTCCGATATTGCCGTCAGATGCTTCGCTGGCCCAGGTCTTTGCGAACGTGCCTCGGAAACGGACGCATCCGCGGAGACAAAACATGGCGCTCATCGATCGGACGGACGTGCAATCGCCAGTCAGCATGCGGCGGACGGCGCTCGGCGAATCGAGCTTCGGCGAGAAGGCGCTCGCGCTGTTCGCCGCGACGATGATCATCGGCTTGCTGCTGCCGGCCGGCGTGCTGGCCTTTGCCGGTTGCCTGCTGGTGGCTGCAGGGTTCGCTCACGCTGGGCTCGTCTGGTGGCGCGGCTCCGCGACCGGCGCCGCGTCGTCCGCGTGGGATGTGCCGGGCCTGCTCGTCCTTCTGGGTTTCGCCGCTCTCACCCTCTGCCGATCCGGATTGGCGCTCGTCTGAGCCGGCTCGGCCGGACGGACCTCGTATTGTGGAAGCCGCCCTCCTGCTGCCGGCGGACGTTGCTTCATGGAGACTGCCGTGGACGCATTGCCTCCGGAGCTGATGGCTCTGGCACAAATCATCATGATCGACGTGGTGCTCGCCGGCGACAACGCCATCGTCGTCGGGCTTGCGGCATCGCGAGTTGCGCCAGAGCTGCGAGCCCGCGTGATCTTCTGGGGCATCGCGGGAGCGGTGGTGCTGCGCATCCTGTTCGCAGCGGTGACGACGCAGCTCCTGGCCATCGTCGGGCTGACACTGGCCGGTGGCATTCTCCTGCTCTGGGTATGCTGGAAGATGTACCGCGAGGTCGTGCAAAGCACGCCCTCTGCGCACTCGCTCGGCGCCGCCGCCGTCGGGCATCCGGCGAGTGGCGATGTCAAGGTCATGAGCTTCTGGGCAGCCCTCACGCAGATCATCATCGCCGACGTGTCGATGTCGCTCGACAACGTGCTGGCGGTGGCCGGTGCCGCGAAGGGGCAGACCTGGGTTCTGGTGGTGGGGCTCGCCATCGCCGTGGTGCTGATGGCGGTCGCAGCGACCTACATCGCCAAGGTGCTCGCCCGCTATCCGGCGATCACGTGGATCGGACTTCTGGTGATCCTATACGTCGCGCTCGACATGATCTGGACCGGCAGCCACGAGGTGGCATGCCAGCTCGTGCCGCAAGCGATCTGCAGTGACGGCCCGTTCGCCACGTTCAAGGCACTGACGGGCCTATAGGAGCGACGAGGAGCCGGTCGGCGAGAGTGTGCCGGCCGGCCGAGGCGCGTGATCGCCTGCTTCAACCCCGTAGTACGTCGGCCAGATGACCGGGCATGTCGTGATCCGGCGTCTTGGTCAGGTCTTTCGCGAGCTCGCCGGACACCACAGCCTTGACCTGATCGGAAAGGGCGGCGCGGAGCACGCCGAGGGCGTGCGGCGGGGCGACCACAACCAAGCGGTCGAAGGCGCCGGTGGCGAGGCGCTGGTGCATCTCGTCCGCCAGCATCCTCAGGTAATCGTCCTTCATCTGCTCGCGTGGGTCCGTCCTCGGGGCGACGGCATGACGGGCCGAGTTGCTCGATTCCTGCACGCGCGCCTGCCGGTCGGTGACGATCTCGTGCGTCGTCGAGGGGAGCCCCGAAACCGATGCCAGTCCATCGACGGTCGTGAGCGGCTTACCCGGACCGAGGCTCTGCAGGACGCGCGCGCGGCCCGCATCGGCGACCAGGATCCACGTACGAACGGTTTTCATGTGCCGGTCCTCGCGTTGCTAAGGGGTACGACTGCTCGGGCTGCGATTGCTGACCGAGCCGACATTGATGGCGTGACGCCGCCGGACCGCCTTGACGACCGTCAGACGGAACGGGGGGCGCCCGACCGCGTTGCAGCGCAACCGCGCCGCGCCTAACGTGCCGCCATGATCTCACCCCTCGACACTGCACCCACCGTTCCCGACGCGCGCCCGGGAAACTGGGTCGACCGGCTGGCGCCTCGGTGGCTCAGGCCCTACCTGCGACTTGCCCGGTTCGACCGGCCCATCGGCGCGTGGCTGTTGCTGTTTCCGTGCTGGTGGGGACAGGCCCTGGGCGAGATCGCGGATGGCCGCTCGCTTCCCAACGTCTGGCATCTCGCGTTGTTCCTCGCGGGGGCCTTCGTGATGCGGGGCGCCGGCTGCACGTACAACGACATCGTCGATCGCGATATCGATGCGGCCGTGGCGCGAACCCGCGGGCGGCCGATTCCGTCCGGCGAGGTGACGGCACGGCAGGCCGCCGCCTTCATGGTGGGTCTCTGCCTGCTGGGGCTGCTGGTGCTGCTGCAGCTCAACTGGACGACGGTCTGGCTCGGAATCGCGTCGCTGGGACTGGTGGCGGTCTATCCCTTCATGAAGCGGCTCACGTACTGGCCGCAGCTCGTGCTCGGGCTGACGTTCAAGTGGGGGGCGCTGGTCGGCTGGACGGCTGCGCGCGGCACGCTCGAGTGGCCGGCAGTGGTGCTCTATGCGGGGTGCGTGCTCTGGACGATCGGCTACGACACCATCTACGCGCACCAGGACAAGGAGGACGACTTGGCGCTGGGGCTAAAGTCGACCGCGATCCGGTTCGGCGAGGCGACGCACCGCTGGTTGTCCGGGCTCTATGCCGGGGCGCTTGGGCTATGGGCCGTGGCTGCGATGCTGGCTGGCGCTGGTCTCTGGACGGCCGTCGGGCTGGCGCTGGCCGGGCTCTGCCTCGCGTGGCAGGTGGCGACGCTCGACACGAGCGATCCCGTCAATTGCCTCGTCCGCTTCAAGGCGAACCGACTGGTGGGCTGGCTCGTGCTCGTGGCGCTGGTGGCCGACATGGTCGTCGCAGGCCGGTAGGGTGGAGCGGTGCGAGCCACGCGTGCACGCAGTTGGGCGCCCGACCACCGGCGGTGCTGCCGGCAGGCCGGGCGCGACGCCAACCTGTAGACTTCTCGTAGGCCGACACCCTTGCGCGCCGACGTGTACATTTTGGCCCGCTCGCGTTCAGATTGCGTAAACGAGCACGGTAAAGTTGTGCTTTCGATGTGTGTCGATACAGGCGTCCGACCGATGGGGCAGCAACCATGACGACCAGCGGTGCCAATCGAGCGGCGCTCCGAACGTGGCCCGACCTGGCGGGCAGGCTCGTGCAACTCGACGGGCGCCAGGCGCACATGCTGCCGATCCGGGTCTATTTCGAGGACACGGATTTTTCCGGCCTCGTCTATCACGCCTCCTATGTGCGCTGGTGCGAGCGTGGCCGATCGGACTTCCTGCGCCTGCTCGGCAGCGAGCACCGCGCGCTGATGGAGGGCACACCGGTTGCTGGTGGACTACCGGAGGCGCACGCGCCGGTTGCTGTGTGGGCAACCGAAGGCGCAACCAAGACCCCACCGGTTGCTGGTGGGCAACCGGAGGTGCCACCCAAAACCGAGCCCTCGGCCTTCGTCGTGCGCCGGCTCAACTTGGAGTACCTGCGTCCAGCCCACATCGACGACGTGCTCGAGGTGACGACGCGGGTGAAGGAGCTGACGGCGGCGACGCTCGTCCTCGACCAGCGCGTCAGCCGGGGCGCCGAGGTGCTGTGCACGGCCGAGGTGACGGTGGTGCTCGTCTCGCAGAGCGGGAAGGTGCTGCGGCTTTCGCGGGCGCTGAGGGGGGCGCTGGCGGCCGGGAAAAGAGAGGTCTGACGCGATTCAAGTGCCCCGGATTTGCTCGGTGGGGCATGGCGGGCGTTACGTTGGGCAGACCGCACTCCCCGAGGAGGATCGCGGGCGGACTGTTGTTAGGGCGCGGGAAGTAGGTGAGGAGCAGGCACGGGCTGT
>JBFWQN010000167.1:0-9721 GCA_050249405.1 Hyphomicrobiaceae bacterium
GCTCGTCAACAATGCTGGCGTCACCGATCCGGCGTACCTGACGCGGATGAGCGAGCAGCAATGGCGGGGCGGGCTCGACGTCAACCTCGACGGCGTGTTCCGCGTGGGACAGGAGGCGGCGCGCCGCATGACGGCCGGCGGCAAGGGGGGCTCGATCGTCAACATTGCCTCGATCGTCGGCCTCGGCGCCATCAAGACCCTGTCGGCCTATGCCGCATCGAAGGCTGCCGTGCTGGCGTTGACACGGGGCTGGGCACTGGAGCTCGCGCGCGACAAGGTGCGCGTCAACGCCATCGCGCCCGGCTACATCTCGACCGAGCTCAACGACGAGTTCTGGGAGACGGACGCGGGCAAACGCATGATCGCGCACGTGCCGATGCGCCGTCTGGGCCAGCTCTCCGAGCTCGACGGCCCGCTGCTGCTGCTTGCCTCCCGCGCCGGCTCGTTCATGACCGGCTCCACGATCGTCGTCGACGGCGGTCATCTGCTGCCAACGGAGTGAGCATGGCCGGTAAGGACGCGAAGGAGCCGGCCGCGCGCCCGCCGCTCGAGCCGGCGAGCTTCGAGGCGCTGGCGCCCTGGCTCGCCTCCGAGATCGGAGCGGATCGGGTCGCGATCACGTCGGCCTCACTGCTCGCGGGCGGTGCCGTGCAGCAGAACTGGCGGCTCGACGTCTCGGTGACCGGTGGCGCGCGCGCGGGGGCTCACGCCTGGGTGCTGCGCACGGATGCCGCGGCGAGCCTGGACGTCAGCCTGGACCGCCTGTCGGAGTACCGGTGCATCGAGGCGGCGTGGAAGGCGGGCGTACGCGTGGCCGAGCCCATCGCGGCATCGGGCGATACCTCGCTCATCGGCAGGCCCTTCGCCATCCAGACGCTCGTTGCGGGTACTGCGCAGGGGCGCCGCATCGTGCGCGATCCGGCGCTGCCGGAATTCGGCGACGATCTCGCCCGCGAGCTCGGCCGAGAGCTGGCGCGCATCCATTCCGTGCGCCCCGGTTCCGGAGTGCTGACGTTCCTGCCCGTCCCGGTGGTCAATCCGTCCCGCCGCGAGGTGGCGCAGATGCGGAAGGGGCTCGACGGCGCCAGCGAGGCGAGGCCCGCGCTCGAGTACATCCTGGCATGGCTCGACCGGACCGCGCCGGAGCCGAGGGCGCTGACGCTGGTGCACGGCGACTTCCGCACCGGCAACTACATGGTCGACAAAGGCCGGCTCACGGCGGTGCTCGACTGGGAGTTCTGCCACTGGGGCGACCCGCGCGAGGACCTGGGCTGGTTCATCGCCCGCTGCTGGCGCTTCGGCAACGACGACAAGGTGGCGGGCGGCATCGCCAAGCTCGCGAGCCTGCTCGATGGCTACAACAGCTTGGCGGAGATCAAGGTGGCGGCGCCGGAGCTGGCGTATTTCGAGGTGCTCGCCGCGGCGCGATGGGCGGCCATCTCGCTCCTGCAGGGCGACCGCTTCATCAAGGGCGGCGAGCGCTCCCTCGAATTGGCTCTGACCGGGCTCGTGCCGCCCGAGATGGAGTGGGATGCGCTCGATATCATCGATCGCCTCGCCACGAAGGGGAGGGTGACATGAGCCAACGTCACAGGAGGCTTGGCGCCGAGGCGCTGCTGGATCTCGTGGCCGAGGCCTTCAAGGGCGAGGTCGCCCCGTCGCTACCGCCGGAGAAGCGCTACCTTGCCGCCATGATCGGCAATGCGCTCGACATCGCGCGCCGCGAGATGGCCGTGGAGGAGGAGGCGCTGACGTTCCAGCTGCTCGACCATTTCTACGACGACGGCGACGGCACCATGACCGCGCTTGCGCGCGACATCCGGGCCGGGGAAATCACGGACGAGACGCATCCCGAGCTGCGGGCCCGGTTGAAGGCGCACCTGGCGGGCGAGCTGCAGGTGCGCAATCCGCGTTTCGTCGCGAGCCGCGGTGGCAAAGTGGGAGCTTAGCCCGGACCGCTGCGTCCACAGACTGGCCCGTTGAAAGGACCTCCCGGTTGGCGCGAGCATCCGGAGCCTCATGTCCACATTGCCGGCGGGTGCGCGGCGCCCTAACCTGCCCGGATGAGATTCGACACTCCGCTGATTCCCGGCCGACTCGTGAAGCGCTACAAGCGCTTTCTCGCGGATGTCGTGCTCGACACGGGCGAGGCTGTTACCGCCACGTGCCCCAACACGGGCTCGATGATGGGCCTCGTCGGAGAGGGCACGCGCGTGTGGCTCTCGACGTCGGACAGCCCGACACGCAAATACAGGCACACATGGGAGATGGTGGAGGCCGACCTCGGCGAAGGACCGGGGCTGGTCGGCATCAACACCAATCATCCCAACAAGCTCGTCGCCGAGGCGATCGAAGCGGGCGCAGTGAAAGCGCTGAAGGGTTATCCGTCGCTCCGCCGAGAGGTAAAATACGGCAAGAACAGCCGGATCGACATCCTGCTCGAGTGTGAGAAGAAGGGCACCTGCTACGTCGAGATCAAGAACGTGCACATGATGCGACGCGCCGGGTTCGCCGAGTTTCCCGACAGCGTGACAGAGCGCGGGGCGAAGCATCTGGTCGAAATGTCGGACATGGTCCGCGCGGGGCACCGGGCCGTGATGGTCTACCTGATCCAGCGAGGCGATGCGAAAAGCCTCTCGCTCGCCCAGGACGTCGACCCCGGCTACGTCTCCGCCTTCAAAGCTGCTGCCGAAGCTGGCGTCGAGGCCATCGCACTCCGCTGCCGCGTATCCCCGGAGGAGATCGCGGTGGAGAAGCCGGTGCCGATCAAGGTGTGAGGCAACTCTCGCGCAAATGCGCGCGGATTACGTTCGGCCATTCGCGACCCCGGCACTCCCTTCCGCAATCATCCTCTCGATCTCACCGGCGCCATAGCCGATCTCGGCCAGGACCGCGGCGGTGTGCTCACCGAGCAGCGGTGCCGGCAAGCCGTCCTCGCGCATGCCGCCTGAAAATCGATTGGCGATTTTCGTGCGGCGGATGAGTCCCTCGCTCGGATGCTGCTCGGTGCCGAAGAAGCCGATGTCGCTCAAGTGCGGATCGTCGAACAGGTCGTCGATGGAATTGTAGCGGGCGGCTGGGATCTGCAACTCGTCGAAGATGGCCAGCCATTCACCGGTCGTTCTGAGCAGAAGGCCCTCGGCGCGCACCTCGAAGAAGGCGGCGGCGTTCTCGCTGCGCAGTTGCGCGTTGCGGAAGCGCGGATCGTCCTTCAGCTCCGGCCGGCCGATGGCATCGAAGAAGGCGAAGGCCTGGGCGTTCGTGTTCGGGCTGATGGTGATGTAGCCGTCTCTCGTCGGCAGCGGCCGATAGTCGGGCGACAAGAGCCGGTTGTCGCCGCTCTCGCCGGTGGGCGGGATGAACGTCGCCGCGCCCATGTGCTCGGAGGTGACCATCGAGGCCATGTTCTCGAGCATCGGCACCTCGATCGCCTCGCCGAGGCCCGTCTTCTCCCGGCGGTAGAGTGCGAAGCCGATGGCCTGCGCGGCGATCAGGCCCGAGACGTGGTCGGTCATCACCATCGGCACGAAACGCGGCTCGCCGATGGCCCGCTCAAACGTGCCGGCGACACCGGACAGGCTCTGAATGATGGGGTCGTAGGCGGGCTTGTCGAAGTAACGGCCGCCACGTCCGAAGGCCAGGATCGAGCAGTGGATCAGCCGCGGATTGAGCGCGAGCAGCGACGTCGCATCGAGCCCGGCTCGCTCGAGCGCTCTAGGCCGAACATTGGAGACGAACACGTCGGCGCCGGATGTGAGCCGGCGCATGGCCTCGAGCCCGGCCGGCGCCTTCAAGTCGAGCACGACGGAGCGCTTGTTGCGATTGAAGTTGAGGAACTTGCCGCTCATCCCCGGATGGCGCGTGCCACGCGCCATCGTGCGGAGCAGATCGCCGCCTCCCGGTGCCTCCACCTTGATCACGTCGGCGCCCTGGTCGGCGAGCGTGCGCGTGCAGATGGGCCCGACCACGACAGACGTCTGGTCGATGACGCGAACGCCTTCGAGTGGGCCACCGGCCATTTGTGCTCCCGATCGGATCGGAAGGCGCGCACGGCGGCAGGGCGCCCTCGTGCGCGCCGGTGCTTCGGCGTGCCTCAGTCGCGATCCCTGTAGCGACGCCCGTCGCGCGGCGGCGGCGGATAAGGCGGCTGAACAAGATCACGATCGCGATCACGACCATACCTGCCGCCGCGCTCGCCGCGGACCTCGTAGTTGCAGAACTTGCGCCGGCGCGGTGCCGGGTCGCCGAAGGCGCGGTCGCTGCAGGGAATGCCGCCATCCGACACGAAGCGCGATGTCGTGCGGCCGGCGACGCCGTAGTGTACGGTCGTCGGGTAGGGAACCCGGCAGTATTCGCCTTCCTCGGCGCAGTTGCGGAACTGCTGGGCCGCGGCCGGACCTGCGATCAGCAGCGAGCCTGCGACGAAGCCTGCGAAAGCGAGCCATCTCGACATGTGTCACCCCTTCCATAGCCAGCGACCGGATTATCGCGGAGCATCGTCCGCGTCCAGCCGGGACCTGTGATATGTCCATCAACGCACACCGACGCCTCGCCATGATCTTGACGCAATCGCGGCGCGAGGGGCGTCAGATTCGCGATTTGCCGCAAGAGCTGATGCCGGAGACCACGGCGGACGGCTATGCCGTCAACGCGCTGGTCGCCGAGGCGCTGGGCTGGGCCCCGCTCGGCTGGAAAATCGCGGGCACGAACCCGACGATGCAGCAGCGGCTCGGGACGGGCGGCCAGCCGATCTACGGACGCACGTTCGCGCAGTTCGAGGCGCCGTCCCCCGCGCACCTCGCCCACGCAACGCTGCTCGATCCGATCGTCGAGTGCGAGCTGTTTTTCCGGCTCGGAGCCGCACTGCCGCCGCGTACCGCGCCTTACGGCAGGGACGAGGTGATCGCTGCCGTCGCGAGCGTGCACGCGGGCATCGAGGTGGCGGAATGCCGGTTTCCGCTCGACGCGCTGCCGGCCATGCCCGCCATTCTGGCAGATGGTGCTGCAAGTGGCCGGTACGTCGTGGGGCGCGAGATCGCGGATTGGCGCAGCCGTGATCTCGCCGCCATGCCAGTTTCGCTCGAGGTCGATGGTGTGGTCCGCCGCAGAGGCTCCGGCGCGGAGGTGATGGGCGATCCGATCCTGGCGCTGGTCTGGCTCGCCAACGAGCGCTCGGCCTGGGGCGACGGTCTGGCGGCCGGGGCGCTCGTCTCGACCGGCACGACGACCGGCATGCTGCTCGCCAAGGCTGGTCAACGGATGGTGGCTCATTTCGACGGAACGCCGTCGGTCGAGATCGCGTTCGATAGCTGATGAGAATGCGGCCACTTTTGCGGCGTTGGCATCTCAGTAACCGAATCAGACACCGGCGCTCGATCGTGATCGGGCGCACCGGTAGCATGTCGAGCGATGAGCATCCGTTTTCGTCCGAGCCCCAGGGAGAAGCTGGCCGACGATATCGTGCATGTCCTCGGCATCACGAGCGGTGTCGTCGGTGCGTGCGTCCTGCTCGGCTGGGCTGCAGTGAAATTGCCGGGCACGTCGACAGCGGCGCTCGCGGTCTACTGCATGGGGCTGCTCGCCATGCTCGGCTGCTCGGGCGCCTATCACATGAGCAGCCGGACCACGGCCTGGAAGGGCTTGCTGCGACGGCTCGACCACGCGGCCATCTTCGTCAAGATCGCGGGCACGTATACGCCCTTCGCGCTGCTCAAGATGGGCGGGACGGCCGGGCTCGGGCTGTTCATCCTAGTGTGGGCGGTGGCGTTGCTCGGCGCGGCGGCCAAGCTGTTGTTGGCGGCACGATGGGACCGGCTGGCGATCGGCGTCTATCTGGCGCTCGGCTGGTCTGGCGTCGCGACGCTGCAGCCGCTCGCCGGCTCGATCGCACCCGAGGTCCTGGTGCTGCTCGCCGCGGGAGGCATCGTCTACTCGATCGGCGTCGTGTTCTTCGTCTGGGAGAGCCTGCCGTTCCACAACGCCATCTGGCACGCGTTCGTGCTTCTCGGCACGGCCTGCCACTTCGGTGCCATCGCCATCGCCGTGGCTCACTGATCTCGACGGATCACCGCAGCGGAAGCTTCAACTCGAGGCGGCCCTTGACGCTGGCGCGGTCGGCCGAAGCGGCCTGCTCGACGTCGGTGGTGACGCTCAGGGAGTAGGCGTCGGGCCGGGCAATGGTGAGGCCGCCGCCGACACCGTGCGTGGACTCCGCGCCACCCAGGCCGGTTGCCATGTCCATCTGGCTCTTGAGCGAAAGGAAAGGCTCGATCTTGCCGCCGCCCGACAGGGCGAAGGGCCGGCTCAGCCGCGGCGTCACGGCCAGCGTGCTCCGCTCCAGACCGCCGCCGGCCGGCGCCTCGGCCATCTCGTCGATGCCGTGGGCGACGCTCACGGCCGGCACCAGCAGGAACCCGGCATAGCGAAGGTCGGTGCGCAGGCGCGCCGACAGCGCATTCTGTGTGGTGACGAGACCCAGGCCGTGCATCGGGCGGCTTTCCGCCCACTGCGCACGGGCATCGAATGTGACGGCTGCCCCGGGCTTCACGGCGAAATAGGCCGCGAGGCGCTGGTCGTGCTGCAACGACGGCGTTGCCGCGACCAATGCAGGAGAGGCGGCATCGTCGCGAATCTCGGCGGCGACGCCGACGACGGTGCCGCGTGCCAGGCGCACATCGGCGCCGACGGTGCCGCGGCGTGCCTCGGCCTTGTCGGCGTCGCTGCTGCTCGCCTCGACCCTGCTCCATACGTCGAGGGTGACGGGGCCTTGCGGCGCGGGCTTGGGTAGCCTCGGCAATGCAGCGGGCGCCAGGGCCTTGGCTTCCTCGACGCGACGGGCGATGCGGCTATCCCCGAAGCTGCCGAGATGCTCGAGGCTGGCGTCGATGCTCAGCAACTCGCCGGCGGGGCGCGCGGCCACGGGCAGGCTCGCCCAGTCGCGGGCGATCCAGGGCTTGTCCTCGAGGCGGGCCTCGATGCGACCGCGGCTCGGGTCGTCGGCGAGCACCTGATCCAGGCGGGCCCGCCGGCTCTCGATGCTGCAGCCTGCGCAGAGCTCGCCTTCGGCGAGCGCCGGCGCAATGGAGTTGAGGTCGAGCCACCACAGCGCCGCGAAGGCCGCCAGCGCTACGGAAACAGGGAGTCCCGGCCGGGGTTCTCCGACGCATACGCGATACATCATGCGGGCGAAGCATCACCCGCAAATCAGGCCCGGCTGCGGCAGGGGCATCGGGGATGGCCGCTCGCGCCGATCGGTCGCGCTTCGGCTCAGCCTGCGATTTTCGAGAAGTCGGCGACCGTGAGCGTGGCTGCGCGCATTTCCGACAGGAGCCGCAGCCGGTTCTCGCGCAGCTTCGGGTCGGGCGCGTTGACCGTCACCTTCTCGAAGAAGGCATCGACCGGCACGCGCAGGTCGGCCAGCGCGTTCATGGCGCCGGTGAAATTCTCGACATTGAGCGCGGCGACGGTGTCCTGCTTGGCCTGCTCGATGGCTGCGGCGAGCGCGGCCTCCTCCTTCTCGACGAGCAGCTTGATGTCGTAGGCGCCAGAGTGGCTCGTCTTGTCCTTCTTCTCCTCGATCGAGAGGATATTGGCGGCCCGCTTGACGCCGGCCAGCAGATTGGCGCCGTCGTCGGTTTTCAGAAAATCGTCCAGCGCCTCGACGCGCCGCACGATCAGCGCCAGATCGTCCTGCCCGCCGAGCGAGAATACCGCGTCGATCAAGTCGTGGCGGGCGCCCTTCTCTCGGAGGTGGACCTTCAGGCGGTCGGCGAAGAAGGAGAGGAGGTCGGAAACCAGACCAGACTTGCTGCGAGCAATATTTTCATCAGCCCATTTCTCGAAATTGATTGTCTGTCCTTTGGAAGAGTCGAGATCCACCTTCGCCACGCCATACAGTGCGCCAGTATCTCGGATCTTGTAGTAAACCTCTGCTGCTCCGACTTTGAGTTCGACCTTTGCAGAGGTGTGGTAGCTGGCCATGCGATCTAGGTGTCTAAGCAGTAGTTCGAAAAGCGGAACCCGCAAATCATTCTCCAGCACGATCCTGATCACGCCGAGCGCGGCGCGGCGAAGCTGATAGGGATCACCCGATCCTGTCGGCTTCTCGCCGATGGCCCAGAAGCCGACGAGCGTGTCGAGCTTATCCGCCAGCGCCACGGCGATCGACACCGGCGCCGTCGGCACCGTGTCCGATGCTCCGCGCGGCTTGTAGTGCTCCTCGATCGCGGCGGCGATCTTGGGGTTCATGTGCTCCGCGGCGGCGTAGTAGCGGCCCATCAGCCCCTGCAACTCGGGAAACTCGCCGACCATGCCGGAGACGAGATCGGCCTTGCAGAGCTGCGCCGCACGGCCCGCGAGATCGGGCTCGGCGTCGACACTGCCGGCGATCTGGCGGGCGAGCTCGGTGACCCGCTCCATGCGGTCCCACTGGGTGCCGAGCTTCTCGTGGAAGGTGATGCCCTTGAGCTCGAAATGCATCGGCTCGAGATGGCGCTTGAGGTCCTGCTCCCAGAAGAAGCGGGCGTCCGAGAGCCTGGCGCGAATGACCTTCTCGTTGCCCTTGACGATCTCGTGGCCGCCGTCCTCGGCGACGAGATTGGAGACCATCAGGAACTTGTTGGCGAGGCGGCCCGTCGCGGGGTCGCGCAGGGAGAAGCACTTCTGATGGTTCTTCATGGAGGTGGTGAGGCACTCGCCCGGCACCTCGAGGAAGGCCTCGTCGAAGGTGCCCAGCAGCACGGTCGGCCATTCGGTGAGGCCGGCGTTCTCGGCGAGCAGCGCCTCGTCCTCGACCAGCTCCAAGCCGGCCTTCCTTGCGATGGCCTGGGCTTGCTCGCGGATCATCTCGGTGCGCTCGGAGGCGGGCAGCAGCACTTTCGCCGCTGCGAGCCTCGTGCCGTAGTCCTCGAAGCTCCTCACCTCGAAGGGTGCGTTGCCGTGGAAACGGTGGCCGCGCGTGACGTTGCCGCTCTCGACGCCGCCGATCTCCACGGGCACCACCTTGCCCGCATAGAGACAGATGACGGAGTGCAACGGTCGCACCCAGTTGAAATGGCCCGAGCCCCAACGTTGCGACTTCGGCCACGGGAACTTCTCGCACGCCTCCTTCAGCACGTCGGCGATGATGACCGGGGCGGGCTGCCCGGGCTTCTCGATGTGCGCCACGTAGTACGCGCCACGCTTGTCCTCGACGACCTTGGCCTGCTCGATCGAGCCGAGGCCTGCGCTGCGCAAGAAGCCCTGCAACGCCTGCTCGGGTGCGCCGACGCGGGGCCCCTTGCGCTCCTCGGAGACGGCGGGTGAGTGCGGCGGCACGTCCTGCACGACGAGAGTGAGCCGGCGGGGCGTCGCGAAGGCCATCGCAGCACCGACAGCGAGGCCCCGAGCTTTCAGTCCGTCGCACACGAGACGCCGAAGATCCTCAGCCGCCCGGCCCTGCATGCGCGCCGGGATCTCCTCGGAGAAGAGCTCGATCAGGAGTTCTGAGGACGAGAGCATAGGCGGGCTTCCCTGGCGCTTTCGCTTACCCGAAATGGCATCCGGCGCGCCGCGGCTGGAGTGGCAAGAAGGATACTCCCTTGCCGCCATTCGACGGCGCTGGCAAGGCCGCGGTCAGCATGGCGAACGATCCGCGCAGGGCCGCGTGATGGGGAGACCGATCGTGGGCAAGGCATCTCAAAGCGAATGCGGCATTGACTTGACGAATTGACGGCTGGGATAG
>JBFWQN010000168.1:0-9713 GCA_050249405.1 Hyphomicrobiaceae bacterium
GCTCGCACGACGCACGAGCATCGGCAGAATGACGCCGGCCAGACCCTCGGCCCCCGTGTCGTCCATCACCGAGATGGCGAGGTTGGAGGGCGTGCCACCGAACATATCCGTCAGGATCACCACGCCGCGGCCCCGGTCGGCGCGCTTCACAGCCTCGATCAGCTCCGTCCGGCGCGTCTCGATGTCGTCGTCGGGGCCGATCGAAAGGGTCTCGAGCCCATCCTGCGGTCCGACGACATGCTCGAGAGCCGCGCGGAACTCGGTGGCGAGACCTCCGTGGGTGATGATCACGATCCCGATCATCAAGCCGCCTTTCGCTGGTTTCGTGGGCCGGCACGACGCGCATCCGGCATGCCGTCCGGCAGGGGCTGCGCCGCCACTCCGTTGCTATTGCATCGGCTGCGTCCCGACACGTTTCTAGCCGAATCGCATCGCATGGCTAACCACAATCCCGTCGCTTCGGTGTTGCAACTGTCGGTCGTTGACGCATTGGGGCAAGAGAGCCACGGCTTGACTGATGTTCAGACCATGTCGGAACGCAACAGTGCTGCGACGAGCTTGACCGCAGCCCCGACCGATTGGGCATCGAGTGCCACGAGAGGCAGCTCGACCCCTAATATAGTGTGCCGTTGCCGCGGATCAGGATGCCGCTCGATGGTATCGGCCGGCTGCAAGCGGATGACGAGACGGATCTCGGCCGATGCCGAATAGGTCATCGGCAGGATGCCGATGCCGCGGACCTCGATCAGTCCCGCGATGGCGGGTGGCGGCGAGGCGAGCAGCGTCGAGCCTACCTTCTCGATCATCACCTGATCGTCTGCGACCAGCGAGACCAGCACGGTGCGGTCGCCGTCGCGGAAGGGGGACATGATGGTGCGCAGCGCAAGGTCCGACTTGCCGGCACCGGAGGGACCCAGAAGAAGCGCTGCCCGACCTTGCGTCTCGACGGCCGTCGCATGGATGAGCGTGCGCGACGGCTGGGGCATGGGCTAGGCTTCCTGCCGTGGCACCGCGCTCGGCGGCTGGGCGGGAAGGCGCACAACGAAGCGCGCGCCGATGATTGGAGCTGGCCCGCCGTCCTCCGGCACCGGCCCGCGGCGGTTCTCGGCCCAGATCCGACCGCCATGCGCGTTGACGATCTCGCGCGAGATGCTCAGGCCGAGGCCCGAGTTCTTGCCGATCGTGCCGTCGCTCTCCGGCCGGTCCGAGTAAAAGCGCTCGAACACTTTCTCGAGCTTGTCCTCGGGGATGCCGGTTCCCTCGTCCTCCACAGCGAGCTCGATCTCATTGCCGACGCTGCGCACGCGCGCCGTCACTCGACCGCCGACTGGCGAGAAGGAGGCCGCATTGTCGATGAGATTGGTGACGACCTGTCCGAGGCGGCCCTCGTGTCCTTTGACGAGCAGCCGTGGATCGCCCCCGGGGCGCGGGACGACATCCAGCGACACGGTCCGGCCATCGCCGCCGTGAATATCGCCCAGCACGGCGACGAGGCCCTTCAATGCCTCGCCTAGATCGAGCACCTGGGTGACTTGCCGCGCCAGCTCCGCGTCGAGGCGGGAGGCATTGGCGACATCCGTGATGAGGCGGTTGAGCCGCTTCAGCTCAGCCTGGATCTGGCGGGCGAGCTCGTCGCGCTGCTCCGGCGTGCGCGCGTAGCTCATCGATTCGGCGGTGGAGCGGGCGGCGGTGAGTGGGTTCTTCAACTCGTGCGCGACGTCGGCCGCGAATTTCTCGCTCGCCTCGATGCGTTGGTAGAGCGCGGCGGTCATGCGCCGGAAGGCGCTCGCCATCTTGCCCACCTCGTCCTGACGAAGCGAGTAGTCCGGAAGCTGGGCGCGGGCGCCGATGCTCTTGCTCACGTGGTCGGCAGCGGCGGAGAGGCGCCGAACCGGCTCGGCGATCGAGCGGGTGAGCTGCATGGAGGCCGCGAGCGTGGTGAGCAGCGCCATGGTGGCGACGGACAGGAAGATCCAGCGCTCACGCATCAGGATGCGGTCGATCTCGCCCGGGCGGGTCGAGAGCAACAGGGCGCCGAGCGTGGCGTTGCGCCGTTGGATCGGCACGGCCAGCGAGACGATCTGCTCGCCCTTCTCGGTGAGCAGCAGCATCGGCTGCGGATTGGCTCCGCGGAGCGCCTGGTTGACCTCCGGGTAATAGGTGCCGTTCGCTGCTCCAATCTCGTAGTAGACGGGCAGATCCGTGCCATCGAGCCAGGACAGGATCTTGGTCCAGTTGTTCTTGACCCGCACCTTCTCCTTCACGAGCTCGCCGCTCTCGTCGCGCCGGGGCGGTGCGACGCGGGTGATCGTCCGATGCGTATCGACGACCAGCTCGCCCTCGCGGTCGTAGATGCGGGCCCGAGTGTTGTGAACCGGCTGGATCAGCTTGCGGATGACGGGTCCCACCTGATCGGGCCGGATCGACAGCTCGAGCACGTCGAGCGCGGCGAACGCGTCATCGCGGTAGGGCGCCTTGACGGCAGCCACCTCCGGCTGCAGGCCGGGGTCGAAGATGAGGTCGTTGGTCTGCACCGATGCATTGGCGGCGATGGCCGCAGCGATGATCTCAGCCTGGACGCGCAGGCTCTCGCGCTTGGCCGTGATCAGCAGTGCCTGATGCTGCGACACCCAGAAGATGCCGCCGAGCAGAACGAACAGGCCGAGCAAGTTCGAGAAGAAGATGCGCCGCGCCAGCGATCGGGCGAAAAAGCGCACGATCGCAGTTCGAACGAGCCGCGCCCGCAGCCACTGATAGGCGGTCGCTGCCGTCGCGATCCACGCCGCAGTCCGCGGTCCGAGCAGCTGAGAGCCCGCCTTGTCGCGGAGCGCCGCCACGTGGTTCCAGTCGATCGCCATGCGCAGCCCCCGTCCAAGGGTTCTTCTACGCCTCCTTGAACCTGTAGCCCACCCCGTACAGCGTCTCGATCACGTCGAAATCGTCGTCCACGGCCTTGAATTTCTTGCGCAGGCGCTTGATGTGGCTGTCGATGGTGCGATCGTCGACATACACCTGATCGTCGTAGGCGGCATCCATCAGGGCATCGCGGGTCTTCACGACACCCGGCCGCTGCGCCAGCGCCTGGAGGATCAAGAACTCCGTCACCGTCAGCGTCACGCCCTTGTTGTCCCAGTGGCAGGTGTGCCGCTCCGGATCGAGCTTCAGCTTGCCCCGCTCGACAATGCGTGCGGCCTCGCTCTGCGGAGCCTGACCATCCTTGGGCTGCACGCGCCGGAGCACGGCCTTCACCCGCTCGACGACGAGGCGCTGCGAGAACGGCTTCGCGATGTAGTCGTCGGCACCCATCTTGAGGCCGAACAGCTCGTCGATCTCCTCGTCCTTGGAGGTGAGGAAGATCACCGGCATATCCGACTGCTGCCGCATGCGGCGCAACAGCTCCATGCCGTCCATCTTCGGCATCTTGATATCGAAAATGCCGAGGTCGGCCGGCTCCTCGGTCAGTGCCTCGAGTGCTGCAGCACCGTCCCCGTACGTGCGCACCTTGTACCCTTCCGCCTCGAGGGCCATGCGCAGCGAGGCAAGGATGTTCCGCTCGTCATCGACGAGGGCGATCGTGCTCTTCTGGTTCATGATCCTGGTCCCCGGCGGCCCTTGTGCGTGAGCTGCCGCCTCTATGGCTCCAACATGTACGAAATGTGGCGGGTGACCTGCCACGCACAGGGCCATGTTAACCGAAGCGGCGCCTCGGGCCAACCGACGGCTGACGGCGTTACCGCCGGCGCCTGCGATCGTGGCGGTACGCCTCAGGCAGGGACGGGCTCGCCTGCAAGCACCCGCATGAGCCGCTCGCGGATGGTGGATTGGCGCTCCTCCGACACGATCTTGTTGCCGGTGAGATCCGTCACGTAGAAGGCATCGACGGCACGCTCGCCGAACGTGGTGATATGTGCCGACGTGATGTCGAGGTTGAGGTCCGATAGGGCCGACGTCACCTCGTAGAGGAGGCCCGGCCGGTCGAGACCAGCGACCTCGATGACGGTGAGCTGGTCGGAGATGCGGTTGTCGATCGTCACCTCGGGCGCGACAGTGAAGGCCTGCATGGGCCCTTTCACGTCGCGGCGCTTGCCCATCAGCTTCTCGAGCTGCGTCTCGCCCTTCAACAGCTTCTCGATCGACTCGCCGATACGGCGGGCGCGGCGCTGCTCGTCCTCGTCGTGATCTAGGTCGCGTTTCAGCAGGAACGTATCGAGGGCGGCGCCGTCGCGCGTCGTCGTGATGTGGGCGCCGACGATGTTGGCACCGGCTGCGGCACAGGCGCCGGCGAACATGGCGAGCAGGCGGGCATGGTTGGGAGCGAGCACGGTGAGCTCGGTCACGGCCGTGAAGGCGTCGGTCTCGTGGTGGGTCGCGAATGGCCGGTCGCCGGCCTCGGCCCGGGCCGCGAGCCGTAAATGATCGAGCTGCCGGCGCGTGTCGGTGCGCAGCCAGTAGTCGTCGAAATGCCGATCCAGGAAGCGGGCGACGGCCTCCGGCGCGATGCCGCTCGCGGCCTTGCGCAGGCTCGCCTTCGCGGCTGCGACCCGCTCGGCGACGTTGGCGTGCTGGCGTCGGCCTTCGACCAGCGGCAGCGTCTGATAGTACAGGGTGCGCAGAAGCTGGCCCTTCCAGCCATTCCATGTGGTGGGTCCGACGGCCCGGATATCGGCGACGGTGAGGATCAGCAGCAGCTTCAGCCGCTCGGGAGTCTCGACCAGGTCGGCGAAATCGCGCGCCGTCTTGGGGTCAGAGAGGTCGCGGCTCTGGGCGATGGTGCTCATCTCGAGGTGATGCAGCACCAGCCACTCGACGAGGTCCGTCTCGTAGGGCTCGAGGCCGAGGCGGGGACAGACGCTGCGAGCGATGCGCGCTCCCGCCACCGAGTGATCCTCCTGCCGCCCCTTGGCTATGTCGTGCAGCAGTGCTGCCACGTAAAGCACGCGAGGCCGCTCGATCGATTGGATCAGCTTGTGCGAGAGGGGATGCGCCTTCTCTGCCTCGCCGCGCAGGATCTCGGCGATGACGCCGACCGTCCGGATCAGGTGCTCGTCCACCGTGTAGTGGTGATACATGTTGAACTGCATCATCGAGACGACCGTCCCGAAATCCGGGATGAACCGGCCGAGCACACCCGCCTCGTTCATGCGGCGCAGCGTCGGCTCGGAATTGCCGGGCGACGTGAGCAGCGTGAGGAAAATGCGGTTTGCCTCAGGGTCGTTGCGCACCCGGTCGTCGACCAGCCGGATCGACTGCCAAATGAGGCGCAGCGCCGCCGGGTGAATGCGCGCCTGGGCCTCCTCGGCGTGGGCGAAGAAGCGGATCAGATTGACCGGGTCGCGCTCGAAGACCCGTGCGTCGGCGACGTTGAGGCGGCCGTTGTCGACGCGGAAATCGGTCATGCGACGGATGCGGCGGCGCATGCGCCAGCCGAGCGGGTCGAGCAGGGCGCCGATGGAGGGCGAGCGCACGAGCTGCTGCATCTCGAGCGTGCCGCACAGGATGTTGGTGAGGTCGCCGACGTTCTTGGCCACCAGGAAGTAGTGCTTCATGAACCGCTCGACCGCACGCAGGCCACCGCGGTCGACGTAGCCGAGGCGGCCGGCGAGCGCCGGCTGGCGATCGAAGGAGAGGCGCTCCTCCGGCCGGCCCGCGAGAAAGTGCAGGTGGCAGCGGACGGTCCACAGGAAATCCTCGCAGCGCCGGAATGTGCTGAGCTCGGCGCGCGTGAAAATCTCGGCCGCACGGTCGCTGCCGCTGCCGGCACCGATCGCCAGATAGCGCACCAGCCAGTGCAGCGTGTGCAGGTCGCGAAGGCCGCCCTTGCCGTCCTTGATGTTCGGCTCGACGAGGTAGCGCGAGGCGCCGGATCTCTGGTGACGCTGGTCGCGCTCGGCGAGCTTGGCCTCGAAGAACTGGCTGGCGGTGCCCTTGACCACCTCGGCGGCGAAGCGCTTCTCGAGCTCGTCGGCAAGTCCTGCGTCGCCGAGGACCAGGCGCGTATCGAGAAGCGCCGTGCGGATGGTCATGTCCGCCGTCGCGAAGCGGATCGTCTGGTCGACGGTGCGGACCGCATGCCCGACCTTCTGGCCCAGGTCCCACATCAGCATCAGCATGTACTCGATGACGCTCTCGCCCCAGGCGGTCTGCTTGTAGGGAAGCAGGAACAGCAGATCGATGTCGGAGCCGGGGGCCATCAGGCCGCGGCCGTAGCCACCGGTCGCCAGGATCGCCATATGCTCGGCGTCGTCGGGGTTGTCGCTGCGATAGACGTGGCTCGTGGTGTAGTCGTAGATGAGCCGGATCAGCTCGTCCTGAAAGAGACTCAGGCCTTCGGCACACTCGCGGCCCTTGCCGCTGGCCTCGAGCTCCAGGCGGGCAAGCTCGCGGGCGTGCCTCAGCAGCACCTTCAAGCGGTCGAGCACCGCCGGACGGGCGGCCTCGGCGCTGTTGGATGCGGCACGGTAGAGCGCCGTCAGCTCCACGCGCAGGGCATGCGGATCGAAATAGGGAGCGGCGAAGCGGACGGCGTCGTTCATGATCGGCTTTCGGCGTCGGGCGACCCTCGACGGGCCGCCTGCGGATGGCGCCGAGGACCATACCTCGCTGCGGGTGGCGGGCGCCAGAGCCGGAGGCGAGCCGATTCAATTCCACGTGAGGTGGTGGAGTCTGCTTCGCATCGGGCGAATGCGCCGCCTAGGATGGCAGAGGCGCTCGCGCGTGCCAGGGCGCTGCCATTCAGGAGGTACAAGCCGTGCTCGAATTCGACCGTCGCCGCGTGCTTTCGGCGCTCGCCGCCGCCACGGCCTTCGGCCTCTCGCGGCCCCTGGAGATCATCCCCTCGGCCCTGGCCCAGGCCGCAGCCGCAAATCCACTCAACCCCAAGGGGCTCAGCTTCCACAAATTCAAGGTCGGCGACGTCCAGGTGACGAACGTTTTCGAGGGCGGGCTGCTGCGCGAGCACACTCCAGGCTTCGTCAAGAATGCCTCGACCGACGAGATCAAGACATCGCTTGCAGCGGCGGGGCTGCCGGCCGAGAAGCTGCCGAACACCTACACGGTGACGATCGTGAAGCTCGGCGATCGCACGGTCATGCTCGATGCGGGCAACGGTGCTGGGCGGACGCCCGGCGCGGGCCTCCTCCACGAGAACATGAAGGCCGCCGGGATCGACCCTGCCAGCCTCTCGGCCATCGTGGTCACGCATTTTCACCCCGACCACATCTTCGGACTCTACGGCGAGGGGGATGCGCCCCTCTATCCGAATACGGAGATCGTGGTTCCCGAGGCGGAGTACACGTTCTGGGCGGACCCGGCCGTGATCGAGAAGCTCCCCGAGGCGCGACGCGGCATCGCCAAGCGCGTGCAGGCGTCGATGCCGAAATGGAAGAACATTCGCCGGGTGGCGACCGGCGCAGACGTGATGCCCGGCATCAAAGCCATGCCGACTCCCGGCCACACGCCCGGCCATACGAGCTATCTCGTCACCGGTGGCAGCGGTCGCATGACCGTGCTCGGTGACGTCACCTCGATCCCGCCGCTCAACCTGCGTAATCCGGGCTGGCACGTCGTCTTCGACCAGGATGCCAAGCTCGCCGAGGAAACCCGGCGGCGGGTGCTCGATCAGGCGATCGCCGACCGGATGGTGTGCACTGGATACCACTGGGGCATGCCAGGGGCCGGGACGATCCAGGCCGACGGCAAAGGCTACGCTCTGGTACCGGTGGCGTGAGGACCTTAGCGCCATAGGGGCATAGGGACCGGCGCCGAGGACCGGTCCCGATTAGCCGGGCGAGCCGCTCCGCCAGCCGGCCGCGATCGCCTCGGCCTCCGTGCAGAACCAGCGCTCGCCGCGACGCTTGTCGACGCGGATGCGTGCGTACTCGGTCGATCCCGGCAGGTGATAGATGCGGTCGCCGCCTTTGACACGGCCTTTGATCGGGCAGCCTTCCGGTGCCTTGCGCTTGGCATCAGCCCATATGCGCTCGCGCCAGGCGGATGGACGCTCGGGCTCGAGCGAGGCCCAGATGCCGGCTTTCGCCGCCTTGGCCGCCTCGGCGACGGTACGATAGCTCGACATCAGGCCGCCGTCGTCGAAGGCCAATCCGGCACGCACGAGGGCCTCGCCGAGGTCGGCGTCATTGGCGCGACAGCGACCGTGCGCGGTGCCGCCAGCGTCCTTGCCGCCTGCCTCGCAGGTGATCTGCTGGCCGCGGACCAGTCGTTGCAGGGCCTCGCGCGCCTCCTCGCCGCAAGGCCAACTCCGGCCGGACGAGCGGCCCGGCTGAGGCCGGGTGCACCGCTGGCGCGGGTCGGGCACCTCGATGCCCGCGAGCCGAACTTTGTTCTCGCCGATCTGAACCATATCTGCGGCCACGACCGTCGCGCGGCCAACGATCGGCTCGCTGCGGGCGAACGGCAGCGACGGCAGCACGGACGAGCCGGCGAGCGACAGCCGCCAGGGGCTGGCCGCCAGCACGATGCTGCCGACGAGCGCCGCGGTCGCGGCTCCGGCTCCGATCAGCCACCGCCTCGGCGGCAATCCGGTCACCGGTGCCAGTGGCAGGCGGCGCAGGCCGCCGTGGCCGAGGATCAGAGAGGGGGCCAGTCCGAGCACCAGCGAGACGGCGCCGATCGAAAGGGCGGTGATCGCCTCGCCGTCGAAGCCGCCGGTGCCGAGCATGGCCCGGGCGACGCCGGCGATGCTGGCGATGAGTCCGACGAATGTCATGGGTCCGGCGACGCCCGGTCGGCCCAGCACGTCCACAGCCGGTGCGAGCCCGCGTCCGGCGATCCCGGCGAGAGCCATGGCAGCACGGCCGGTCCGCGCCAGCGCTGCGGCCGCCCCGCGGCCGAGCCCTCCTGCACCGGACTGCGCCCAGGCGCCGAGACGATCGAGGCTGCTGCGAGCAACCCCCTCGGCGGCGGCGCCGGCCGCCCGAGCTCCCTCGGCCATCTGCTGGCCGACCCGTCGTGCCTTCTCGCGGCGTGCGTCGCGCCGCAGCTTGATCGTGGTCCGCACGTACTGGTGCCACTCGAATCCGTCGTCGCGCTTCTTCCAGCGGAGCATTTCGGCCGGTCCCCCTGGCTCGAGCCCGCGCGAGCGGCTGGGGGCGCTGGCGCCCCATCGTCGTCGCGACCGTAGCTGCAGCAAGCCCTAACGCAACTGCACACCGGAGATCCACGGCGGAGCTGTCATCCCCACAAGCCGGGCAAGCCCTCGCTCCGCGCCACGGCCGGCGAGGGCATCGCCGCAGGCATTGCCAGCAGGCGGATCCGTTGCCCGGGCAGCACCGTCGGAGGCCCGTCCAATGCAGGCAGCGCGGCGCCACCCGCTGCCTGCCCTGAAACCGAGACCATCCTCTCCGGAATCCCGAGCGGCCTGCCTGCCTTCGCATTGTGGCGTTTGCGCGACGTGCCGCCGTGAGCCGTCCGCAATGGCGGTGCAAATCTTAACGAACCATTGACTTCCATCAAATCCCATGACATCCCATGAATGCCCGTCCGCACCGGGCGAAAGGGAAGCGGGTCGTGGCGCCAACCTCGCGAGGGAACGCGGTTCGGCGACCGCCCGCTTCCCGGCCGGTGCGGCAGGAGCGCAAGGGGTTCGTCGGGCGTGCGGGGTCGTCCGGCGAGCCCCTATTGGCTCCGGCGGAGGTTGTCGGTGGCGCGAGGTTGTCTGGGTGTCGTGACTGTGGCGGCGAGGCGGGGCTGCGGCG
>JBFWQN010000169.1:0-9711 GCA_050249405.1 Hyphomicrobiaceae bacterium
GCCGGCCAGGATCGCGCGGCACCCGTCAGGAGGTCGCGCGATCCTGGCTATGGATTACCTGCCAAGGCTGCCAGGGCCTTCGCTGCCCTCACCGATCGACGCGTCGCCGCCGCGGGCTCGGCCGCCATGTGCGTCTCGACGACGAAGGCGATGGCGCGATCGCGCGCCTCCGCCAGGATTGGCTGGAGCAGAAGCCGGAAGGGAATGTCGCCCTCGCCCAAGGCCGCTCTCCGTCCAAGGGCTTCACTCCAATCCTTGAGATGCAGTTTCGCGACGAACGGCGCGACCGCTGCGATGTCCTCCTCGCTCGGGCGATGCTCACGCCAGGCGTTGGCGATGTCGAGCAGGGCGAGAAGCCGCGGATGGCGCCAGCGGTGCATCGCATCCACAAGGTCGCGCACGGAGCGCAAGTTGCAGACGGGCTCGTTCTCGATATGCAGCGTGCAATCGTGACGCTCCGCGAGACGCAGGAGAGGCTCGTAGTCCGCATCGAGCCCGGAGAGGCGGAAGCCGTCGTGCCTCAGCAACGAAAAAATGCGCAGGTTGTGACATCCGAGCCGTTCTGCCGCACGAAAAGCCTCCTCGTAGAGCTCGCTCGTGCTGCGGCCCCGCATGTCGAAGCCGAACTGGTCGCCCATGTCGCTCGCGGTCTGGCCAGGCGCCGGCCACTTCAGCAGCGATGTCGCGAGCGTGCCGACCGTTAGCCCCGCATCGCGAATCTCGCGGGCCGCAGTCCGCTGCTCGCTCTCGCCGAGCGACATGAAGTTGATACCGCCGACGGATCGCACATCGACCGTGGCGAGGCCTTCCTCGGCGGCGAGCCTGAGACCGTCGGCCAGAGTGGGCGAGACCTCGTCGGTGATGAGCGAGACGGTGATGGGCATGAAAGGGCGCCTTTCGGTCGAGGACGCCTATGCTGACCGAACGCTGGCGTACCGTCACGCGGCTTCGCCGTCAGTTCCGGCGCGGCGGGCGGATGAGGAGGCAGAGCGGCACGGCCATCGCCGAAAGCAGCGTGTAGAGCATGAAGGCGTTCGTGAACCCGATCATGGTCGCCTGCCGCGTGATCTCCTTCGAAAGGCGCGCGATGCCGGAGAGCGTCTCGACCGTCCAGGCGCCCGTCACCCACGGCAGCTGCCAGGCCTTGTTGTAGGCCGTCGCCAGCTCGGTCATGCGCGAGTAGTTGGCGCCCGTCGTGCGCACGATCTCGGTGACGGCGATCGAGATGAACAGGCTCGAGCCGAGGTTGCGCAGCAGATGGAACACGCTCGAGCCCTCGGCACGATACTCGGGCGGCAGCGTGGAGAAGGTGGCGACGGTGAGCGGCACCCAGAACGTGCCGACCGAGAAGCCCTGCATCAGGCTGTTGATCGCGAGCGTGGTCTGGGAGACGTCGAGGCTCAGGTGCGCGATCCACCAGCCGGACAAGGTCTGGATCGAGGTGGCAGCGATCATGGTCAGGCGCGGGTCGACGCGCTGCAGCCACATGGCGGCGAAGAAGCCGAGGCCGTTGCCCACGCCGCGCCAGGCGACATAGGCGCCGATGGCCGAGTCCGGAAAGCCGGCGTGCTGCTGGAGGAGCGGCGGCATCAGCACGATGGGTGCGAAGTTGAGCATGCCATAGAGCGTGACCAGCAGGCAGCCGATGGCATAGTTGCGGTCGCGGAAATGGCCGAGATTGAGGAACGTGTTGGACGCCGTCAGGCTGTGCGAGAGGAACACGTAGAAGGCGACGGCCGCCACCACGGTCGAGACCCAGATCTCGGTCGAGTCGTACCAATCGAGCCGCTGGCCTCGGCTGAGGACGAGTTGCGTCGCCGCGATGGCAGCCGAAAGCGAGAGGAAGCCGATCCAGTCGAGCGGCGCCGCCTTTCGGCTCAGCGTGTCGGGCGGCAGGAAGAAGCGGAACAGCGCAAAAGCCAGAGCACTGACGGGCAGCACCATGTAGAAGCCCCACGGCCAGCCCATCTGCTCGCCGATGTAGCCGCCGAGCGTGGGCCCGATGACTGGCCCGAGAATGTTCGACATGCCGTAGAGCGACATGACCATCGCGTGCTGGCGGCGCGGGTAGATGTCCAGCAGCAGTGTCTGGCTCAAGGGGACGAGGGGCGCGCCGATGCCCCCTTGCATGATGCGCCAGAACACCAGCATCTCGAGCGACGTGGAGGCGCCGCACATGAACGTCGCGCACGTGAAGCCGGCGAGGCAGCCCATCATCGTCATGCGCCGTCCGAAGCGCGCGACGAGCCAGCCCGTGATGGGCGTGGCGACCGCCGTGGCGATGATGTTGAAAGTCATCACCCAGGAGATCTCGTCCTGCGTGGCCGAGAGTCCGCCCTGCATCTGCGGGAGCAGCGTGGTCGCGACCAGGATGGTGGCCGTGTAGCAGGTCGACGCCAGCACCACGCCGACGAGGACGACCAACCGGCCCGCCGGTGTCAGGTCGTAGACGGCCTTTTCGGGATCGAGGCTCATTGGCTCTCTGGAGAGGTATCGGCAGGGGGCACTCGTCGTTTGCCGCTCCGGCTCATGCGGCAACCGGCGATGAGCCCGGTATCACACCTCCGCCAGCTGCGGAACGCGGTTTGGGCGCCGGCTGGAATGCAGGAAGCGAGGGGCTGCGAGGGCTGGTGCCACACCTGCGCGGCTTTCCCCGCCGAAAGGGCGTTGCACCGTGCCAGTTGAGCCATCACTTGCGGGCACGAATCGAGATGCTGTAGAGCGTCCCTGCATCGCTCTCGCCGGTTCGCCCGCTGAACCGGAAATCGAGCTTGATCTCCGTGGGCAGACCCTGCGTGCTCGAGCCCACCACGACCGCCTTCAGCGAGTCCTTTCCATTCCACGTCTCGACGTGGGGCGCCTCCTCGATCTTCAAGCGATAAGCCATGTTTTCCAGCTGCAGGAGCCAATCCCTGTATGATTTTTCGAATGTCAAACCGAGGCGCGTCCATGCGACGGGAAATTTGCCCCCTGTTACGAAATACATCGAGCCGAATATCTTCTCCTTATGGAACCAGAAATTCATACCCTCGATGACGTAGCAGCCCTTGTCGCACCCGAGCTTGCCGAGCTTGGCCAGCTCGGCGACGGTCGTCCTGCCCAGCGTGGCGCCATAAAGAGGGAAGAGTGCCGAACCGCTATTGCTCTCGATCGGTTTCGCCGGCGTTGGCCCGGTCGTCGACGCCGTGGCAGATGGTTGCGGCTTCACGACCAGTCCGTAAAGCAAAGCAAGTGTCAATAAAGCGATCAGCGCGACAACGCTCCAAAGGCCGCCGGTGGTCTGCAGCCAGCCGACCTTGCCTTCGATGGGGCCCGGAGGGCCATTGTCCGGAGCAGAGGACGGCTCCGGCACGGCAGCCGGGTCGAGGCCGGCCTCGGAAAGAGCCGGTGCCGCGGCAGAGACTGCCCTGGGCGATTCGAGCACCTGCTCCGCTGCCAACGGCGCCTCAATCCCCAACAGCTCTGCCCGCCATTCGGCAATGCTTTGGGGTCGTTCTCTCGGAAAGACGGAGAGAGATCTGTCTATGGCATGAAGGAACTGCTGTCGGTAGGCCGAGCGCATTTCCCCTGACAGCAGCTCGGAGATCGATTTCAGGGGCTCGCCCAGAAGTCGCGACGTCGCGTCGATCGGCGGCCGGCCAGCGAAGGCATAATACAGAGTTGCACCGAGAGCATAGATATCGGACCAGGGACCTTGCGGCCTCCCTTCGGATGCATACTGCTCCGGCGGCGAGAAACCAGACTTGATGATGGCCGACATCATCTTGGACTGGGCGACGACCGCGTGACGCGCCGACCCGAAATCGATGAGGCAAGGCGTTCCATCGGGCCGCACGATGATATTGTCCGGCGCAATATCCCGGTGAAGCATGCCCTTCCCATGCAGATACTCGAGCGCGTCGAGCAGCTTCGCGGCAATGCCGTCCAACTCGGCCTGTGTGGGTATCCGGCCGAGATCAGCCAGCCAATGCTTCAGGCTCGATCCGGCTTCGAATCCGAGCACCATGTAGGCGGTGCCGTTCTCCTCGAAGACATCCGTCACGTCGACGATGCTCGGATGCTTGCAATCGGCAAGGGCGCGCCCCTCGCGCAAGAAGCGCTCCAGCGCCCAGCGGAACGTAGAAGGATCGGTGGGACGCACTCCGGAGGTGCTCGCGTCCCGAGCCGAGAAATCGCGCGGAAAATGCTCCTTGATCGCGTACCTTCGACCGAGGCCTTCATGGCGGGCCGCGTATGTGATGCCGAAGCCGCCGGCGGCAATGGCCCGCTCGATGACGTAGCGGCCGCCGAGCCGAGTACCCGCCGGTAGCGTCGTCACACCGCCGAGCGACGGTGATTCGACGGAACTCGCATGCTCCTTCGAGCCCTTCTTCGAGCCATTGTCGATGGTCATCGGCGCTGGTCTCCCTGCGCGCGGCAGCTGGATGATGTTAAGCGCGCGCACGCGGGACTACCAGCGCGCTTGCCGTCCAGTCGTGCCACCGAGGTTTCGAGCGAAGCCGTGCTCCAAGATCGCAACCGGCATCAGGAGCCGTGCAACCGCCTCAAGCCAGCACGACAGCCTTTGGCTCGGCTCGGTGATCGGCTGGCCGAAAGTCATCGGGAGTTCTAAGGGGAGCGGCTCGCAAAGCAGAGGCTGAGACGGCCGAGGAGCACCGAGACTTTCGGTGCACGTGGGACGGCCGGGCGGGCTCGATCTATCGCGGGCTCGAGGCGGGCCGCGGCAATCCGAGGTTCTCCCGCAGCGTCGTGCCCGCGTAGTCCTTGTGGAACAGCCCGCGCCGCTGCAGCTCCGGCACCACCAGACGCACGAAGTCCTCGTAGCTGCCCGGTACGCACGGCGCGCCGACGACGAAGCCGTCGCAGGCGGGCGTCGTCACCCACTCCTCCATGATGTCCGCGATCTCTTTGGCCGTGCCGACCCACGGATGGGGGAGCTTGCCACGCCGGGTGATGTCGATGAAATCACGCGGCGTCGGCATGCGCTTGCCGGCGAGCGTCTTCAGCACGCGGTCCTTGCCGCCCTGCGTGCCGGTCATCGAATCGAGCTCGGCTTGCGTGAACGGCTCGTCGATCGGCTTCGAGCCGAAGTCGTAGTTGTTGTTCTCGGACAGCAGCATCAGGCTGTCGACCTCGAGCGGCAGCGATTCGATGAAGGCACGCTTGTCCTCGGCCTCGGACTTGGTCTTGCCGACGATCGGGTGGCAGAGGGTGGCGATCTTCATGTGCTCGGGATTGCGGCCCCGGTTGGCGGCATCGGCCTTCATGTCGGCGTAGGCCTTGGCGGCATCCTCCCGGTTGGGATTGGACGTGAACACGACCTCGCCCCAGCGCGAGGCGAACTTACGCCCGCGGCCCGACTGGCCGGCCTGGATGACGACGGGGTGGCCCTGCGGCGTCCTCGGCACCGTGAACGGGCCTCGCGAGGCGAAGTGCTCGCCCGCGTAGTCGATGCGGCGCACCTTGCTGCCATCGGCAAATCGCCTCGACTGCCGGTCGACGATCAGCGCGTCGTCGGCCCAGCTGTCCCAGTGGCCGTGCACGATCTCCATGAACTCGTCGGCGCGGTCGTAGCGGTTGTCGTGAGGCGGAGCCGCCTTTGCGCCCATGTTCATCGCCTCGATGTCGTTCATGGACGTGACCACGTTCCAGGCGGCTCTGCCGCGCGTCATGTGGTCGAGCGTCGCGAACATGCGCGCAACGTGGAACGGCTGATAGTAGGTGACGGAATAGGTGGCGCCGATGCCGATGCGGCTCGTCGCCATGGCCATCGGCATCAGGCAGGCGATGGGATCCATCTTGACGCAACGGATGCCGTTCTCGATGGCCTCGGCGAAGCGGCCGCCGTGGAACTCCGGCATGCCGAGTCGGTCGTCGAAGAAGCAGAGCTGGAATTTGCCTGCTTCCAGCGTGCGGGCGATGTTGGCGTAGAACTCGGGATCGAGGAAATCGAGGCGCGACTCGGGATGGCGCCAGGAGCCGGCGAAATTCGAGCAGTTCTGCGCTTGCAAAAAGCCGACGAGGACGATCTGGCGCATACGCACCTCCAGCGGTGGTTGGCGTGGTCCGACACGGGTTCTCCAGAGTGTAGGGACCGTTTCCAATCCGATGCAACGACCGCCCTCCGCCGCTGCCTGCGGCCCGTCCGCGCAATGTCCGGACAACCGTCGGAGAGGGCAGCGCTTAACGGTGACCAGCGCGGTCGCAAGCCGGATGGGCCAGTGAAGAGGCTGCCTCCCCTGCCGATCATGTTCGCTGCGAGCGGACGTCCGTCAGCGGCGACAGAGTCGATGTTGCGTGCACGTGATCCATGTTGGACCGGCGTGTTGCGGCAACGCGAACGAAGAGGTTTGAGTTGATCCAGGCACTTGTCGGCTCGCGTGAAGTACGATTGATTGTCGTGTGGATTTTCCGACAAGGAACGCCTCATGTCTTGGCCTGAACCCGCTCTATTGCAAGGCACCATTGCCACGCTCGAGCCGCTCACGCAGGCCCACCGCGACGATCTCGCCGAAGCCTCTGCCGCCGGTGATTTCAAAAAGCTGTGGTACACGTTTGTGCCATCCCCAGAAGAGATGGCCGCCGATATCGACAAGCGTAATGCTCTCGCCAGCATGTGCCCGTTCGCTGTCATCGACCGAGCGTCCGGCAAAGCCGTCGGCATGACGACCTATCTGAACGTCGAGCAAGTACATCGCCGTGTTGAAATCGGCGGCACCTGGTATGCCAAATCCGTGCAACGCACGGGCCTCAACACCGAATGCAAGTTCCTACTGCTGCGCCATGCCTTCGAAACGCTCAGCTGCAATGTTGTCGAGTTCCGCACGCATTTCTTGAACTCGCAGAGCCGTCGCGCCATCGAACGACTTGGTGCGAAGCTCGACGGCATCTTGCGCAACCACATGATCATGGCCAATGGCACGCTGCGCGACACTGCCGTCTATTCGATCATCTCGCCGGAATGGCCAACCGTGAAAACGCACCTCCTCTGGCAGATGGATAAGCCGCGGTAGGCAAACATCTGGTGGCGAGGATCCAATTGAAATCGCACGGGTTCGCAGGCAACCATCCGAGCTTGATTCAACGTGCTAGCCAGTAGATGCTCAACTGACGCTCGGCGACGGGTTGGAAATATTCGGCGCAGCTCGTGGACCACGCGTCGGCAAAAAGTAGGCTGCTGACGTGGCCAAGATCGCGGCTCCCCCGAACAGCGAATACAGGAAGGCAAAATTGCCATCCCTATCAAACAACCACCCTGCCAGGTGGACGGTCAGACCACCAATGCCCAAGGCCAGGACGAACTTGGCTCCGTAGGCGACAGCACGCCACTCGAAGGGCGTATATCGGGCGACCAGCATATTCTCTGCCGCTGCAAACGTAAGCATGAAGCTCATGACCAGCAGGATCGCGACGAGCAATGACACGTCCGACAAAGACGTGATGATGAACAGGAGCGGCACTTGCAACAACCAAAAGACGATGTAGATCGAGCGGGCTGGATATCGATCTGCCATCCAGCCGCCAATAAGGCTGCTCAACGAAGCGATACCCGAGACGATCCCGACGTAGATACCGATCTCGGTGTAGCTGGCGGCCACCGTCCGGTTCAAGCCCATCTCCATCAGCTTCGGCATGGTATTCGTTAGACCGGAGTAGACGATACCCGTACAAGCCATGGTGATGGTCAGGATGATGAACACACGGACGAAATCTCTCGAGTCCGCTTGATCCGTCGTCACGCGATCCCTCGTTACGTCGGCGATCCAGCCCGCGCGCCAGACGAGCAAGAGAGCGAGACCCGCGAGCAAGGAAACCAAGCCGGGAATGATAAAGGCAGCCCGCCAGCTTACGTAGTCGATCATCAATCCGACGAAAACGGGCGTCAAAGCGCTGCCGGCATTGCCGAACACACCGTTGATGCCAAGCGTCATGCCCTGTTTTCTTGCCCAGGCGATGACCCAGGCGATACCCACTGGATGATAGATGGACGCGAACAGGCCGATCAGCGTCAGGCCGACGAACAACCCCCTCGGCCGGTCCGCCAATCCCACGACAATCGCGCCGACACCGATGCCGAGGAAAAAGATCACCATCATGCCGATCTGGCTCCACCTGTCACCGAGCCAGCCTGCGGGTAACGCAGCGACACCGAACAACACGAGCCCCAGGCTCGACAGCCCGAGAAGCTCGCCATACGGCATGCCGAACACCTTCGGAAGATAGAGGACAGCGGTCGCGTAGAGCACAGTAAACATGTGCGAGAAGCTGTGCCCAACATTCGAGAACAGCATTGCCGTCATTGCCTGGCTTTGCTCGCTGGGACGGGTCATGCAGCTATCCAAGCACGAAGGTGTTTGCGAAGGGAGATGAAAGCCACAGATTGAGGACTGCGTGCCGGCGTCTTCCTCAGCGAAGGACGACGTGCCCCGCCGAGCAATGGCTTGCCGCAAGACACCCAGATAGCAGCCTACACGCTCCCGTCAGGCAAGTGCTTTGCGATCTCACCGAGCTGCGGTGAGGAACTCGACCATGAACGGGCTTCCTCCGCATCTTCTCCGTAGCCAAGGCAAACAGTGGCTCCGGGACCTGTCAGCGCCTCCTGTCGTGGGCTGCTCAGGCTCGCCCTGCAGTCGCGGCAGGGCCGGAACGACACATCCGAGCGGCACGCTCGGGTGCGACTTCCGTGGAATTTCAACTGGGGACAAATGCGATGCCGCTCAGCCCTCGTATCCCTCGATGACGATGACGTCGGCGCTCGAATATTTGTCGCGCACGGCGCAGGCAGCCTTGTACTCGGCGCTCTCGTAGCAGGCGAGCGCGGTCGCGTAGTCCTTGAACTCGAGCACGACATGGCGGGCGCGGGCCTTGCCGGCCTTCACCTCGAACGGGCCGCCACGGACCAGAAACTTGGCCTCGTATTTGGCGAACGCCTTGGCATTGAGAGCGACGTACTGCTTGTAGCCCTCCGGGTCGGTGACATCGACGTGGGCAATCCAATAGCCTTTGGGCATTTTCACTCTCCTGGCGCCGGCGCGGTCATGCGCCGGACGATCTCCTCGGCCGCTGCGCGCGGATCGGCGGCAGCCGTGATGGGGCGGCCGACGACCAGATGCGTCGCACCGGCGGCGATGGCCGCCTCGGGCGTCATCACGCGGGCCTGGTCGCCGACATCGCCTCCAGGCAAGCGTATCCCGGGCGTCACGACAAGGAAACCCGGCGGTACCGCCGAGCGGACGAGGGCTGCCTCCTGCCCGGAGGCGATGACGCCGTCGAAACCCGCCTGATGTGAGAGGCGCGCACGATGGACCACGAGATCCGCTGGGCTCATGCCTCGAACGCCCTGCTGCTCGAGGTCGGCCTGCGTGAGGCTGGTCAACACCGTGACGCCGAGCAGCTTCAGCCCTGAGTTGCCTCGGCCCTTCACGGCGGCGTCGAGCGTCTTGGCATCGGTCGCGTGCACCGTGAGATAATCGAAGCCGAGCGCCGCGATGTTGGCGGCGGCCTTCTCCACCGTGTTTGCGATATCGAGCAGCTTCATATCGAGGAACACGGTGCGGCCCGCGGCCTTGAGGCCCTGCGCGAACTCCAGGCCGCCCCCGAACAGCAGCTCCAGCCCGATCTTGAAGGCGGCAGCGCTGTCGCCGAGCCGCTCGACGAGTTGCCGCGCGCGGCCGACATCCGCCACGTCGAGCGCTACGAACAGTCGCTCGC
>JBFWQN010000170.1:0-9681 GCA_050249405.1 Hyphomicrobiaceae bacterium
TGGCGCCTTGGCGGGCATGGAGCACGGCCGTGGATTTGCCGTTGCCCCAGACGTTGGCGTCGGGATCGTCGCCGACGGAGCCGGCGCCCGACAGGAAGACGACCTTGCCGTCCTGTCTCAGCATGTCATTGTTCCTCGTGATGGTGCTGGCGACACTCAAGCACGGCCGGACGGCGCGCCTCTACAGCTTTCGACGTTTCGCGATCGCGCACATGAAAACGACCGGCTCGCGCCGACGAGCCGGTCGTCACGTGATCAGGCCCGGCGAGGTGTCAGCGCTTGCCCGTCACCATCGCGTCACGAATCTCCTTGAGGTACGTCTCCGTCAGCGTCAGCGATGCAGCCGCGGCGGGAGCCTCGGCCTTCTGCTTCTCGAAGCGTTTCTTGGCCATGTTCATGGCCTTGATGACCATGAAGAGGACGAAGGCGATAATCGCGAAGTCGATCACGGTCTGCAGGAACTCGCCGTACTTGATCAGCACGGGCTTGGTGGGCGTCGGCAGGTTGATCGCCAGCTCGTTGAAGTTGACGCCTCCGATGACGTAGCCGATGGGCGGCATCAGCACGTTCTTCACGAGCGAATCGACAATCTTGCCGAAGGCCGCGCCGATAATGACGCCGACGGCGAGATCGACCACATTGCCCTTCAGCGCGAATTCCTGGAACTCTCTCAGCAGCGACATCCCTGCCCCCTCTTGTCTAAGCATTGCCTCGTATGCCGGCGCACGATCTCCCCGGTGCCGGTCACGAATTGTCTCGTCCCGGATGGTCAATTCAAACCTGCAGGGCGACGACGGACAATAGGCGCAGATCGGCGGCGCTGCAACTTTCCAGGGGCGGAACTGTCTTGCCGCCGTGTAAACAGCAGCGACTGGTACGCCCGCTAAAAAAGCGCCCGCCGAAATCGGCGGGCGCTTCGATCCTGAGCCTGCGGCCGGCGCGCCGGGCCCCAATGCCGGTGCCCGACGCGGATCGTCAGCGACCGAGCACGGTCATGCGAATCTGCGCAACGCCCTGCCCGGTCATGTTGATCGCGCTGGCTGCGGCCCGCGACAGATCGATGATGCGACCAGCGATATATGGACCGCGATCATTGATCGTTACGTCGACCGATCGGCCATTGCCAACGTGGGTAACGCGGACGCGCGTGCCGAACGGCAGAGTCTTGTGAGCGGCCGTCATGGCGTTCGGGTTGAACCAGCCGCCCGATGCGACGCGCTGCGGCTGCCAGTAGTACGAGGCGACGCCCGTGGTGCCGCCGGAGCCGCTGCCGCTCGCGACCGAGCCGCGATCGACCGGAGACGCCCGCTCGACGCGCGCGGTACGAGAGCGCCGCTGCGGACGATCCTCGTCGTTGGCCTCGACGACGCGTGTGCGGCGCTGAGGCTGTGCCTGCCGGACACTGCCTGACTCGCTACTTCTTCTGACGTCCGGCGTCGAGCCGGACCAAGAGAGGTTACGATAAGTGGTGTTGTCGCCCCAGCCGTCGGCCAGTGCGACCGTAGTGCCGGAGAAGAGACATAGAGCGGCTACGGTCGTCGCACGCATGAACAAACGCATTCAAACCTCCTGTCGTCGGTACGCTTCACGAGCGGAAGCGCTTTGGCGCCAGCGACGGCCCGCGGTTGAGTGCGGAGTCGCCAGGTCCCGTGGTTCGGCAGGCGTGGTGCCAGCTCCGAACTGGCTGCCTGCCGTGCGCGCGACAGCGCGCGCGGGTGGCCCGTCGCGTCCCATCGGGGAGGTCGAGCGGGCGCGCCGAGCAGAAGCGGGCGACGGTTGCGACGTCAACCGCAATCTGTGAACCAAATTTATTAACTATATGAATGGATGCGCGATTTTCTCATATTGATCAAAATCATTGCGGCATATCCCGATCGCCAACCCACTCCAGATCAACACTTTCTCGGTCGCCCGACGGAACGGGGAACCGCATCGGGTCGGCCGTCCATGTCTTTATCGCGCGCCGGTTATGCGCTATCGGCAATCTGACGCCGAGCACTCCCGTGAAGGAAGGCAGCCCTTGACTCCTGAGACGACGCTCGCTTCGCTCGCCCGCAATCCAGTGCCGAGTGGCGCCGTCACGGGCATGCTCCTCGGCAAGGACGACGTGGCCCTGCGCTTTGCGCGCTGGGATGCGACACGCGGACCCCGCCGTGGCACCGCGTGCGTATTTCCCGGGCGTGGCGAGCCGATCGAGAAATATTTCGAGGTGATCGCCGACCTGCGGCGCCGCGGCTTCGCGGTTGCCATGCTCGACTGGCGAGGGCAGGGCGGCTCGGCGCGTCTGCTGGCCAACCCGCGCAAGGGGCACGTCGCAAGCTTCGGCGACTACGAGGCCGATGTCCTCCGGTTCATGAAGGACATCGTGCTGCCCGACTGCCCGCCGCCGTTCATCGCTCTCGGCCATTCGATGGGCGGCAACGTGCTGCTTCGGCTGTCGGTCGTGCAGGGGCTGTGGTTCGAACGGATGGTGCTGGTGGCACCGATGCTCGATATCGCCCGGGAGCGATTGCCGGTGCCAACGGCGATCGCGAAGTTGTTCGCCTCGGTGGCAGGCATCGGGCCGCTCGGGCGGCTCTATGTACCGGGTGGAAGCGATACGCCCGTCGAGCTGTGCCCGTTCGAGGGCAATCCGTTCTCCTCCGACCGCGAGCGCTTCGAGCGGAATCGCCAGCTTGTCGAGCAGCGGCCGGATCTTGCCATCGGTTCGCCGACCAATGGCTGGCTCAGGGCAGCATTCGCCTCTTGCTCGCGTCTGATGGCGCCGGACATGTCGCACCGTGTGCGCATTCCGATGTTGCTGGTGGCGGCGGGCACCGATCGGATCGTGTCGTCGTCGGCCATCGAGACGTTCGCCAGCCGGCTGAAGATCGGGGCGCGGGTGGCGCTCGCCGGATCACAGCACGAGATCCTGCACGAGCGCGACGAGATCCGGCAGCGCTTCTGGGCCGCGTTCGATGCCTACCTCGGAACAAAGTCACTGGCAGCGTGAGGCTGCGCCCAGTGGCCAGCTTCGCTGTGCGCTGTGGAGGGCAGTTCATCGACCACCTACCGGAACGGCGGCTCGTCGAACGAGCGGAGCTTGCGCGAATGCAGCGTGTCGCCGCGGACCTTGAGAAGGTCGAGTGCGGCGAGACCGATCTCGAGGTGCTGGCCGACGGCGGTCTCGTAGAATGCGTTGGCAGCGCCCGGCAGCTTGATCTCGCCGTGCAGCGGCTTGTCCGAGACGCAGAGCAGGGTGCCGTAGGGCACGCGGAGCCGGAAACCCTGGGCAGCGATGGTGCCGCTCTCCATGTCGACAGCGATGGCACGGGAGAGGTTGATGCGACGGCGTTCCTGGGTGAAGCGCAACTCCCAATTGCGGTCGTCGTTGGTGACCACAGTGCCGGTGCGCAGGCGCGCTTTCAGGGCCTCGCCTGACTGGCCGGTGACGCTGGCCGCCGCCTCCTGCAATGCGACCTGGACTTCGGCCAGCGCCGGGATGGGCACGTCGGGTGGTACGAGACTGTCGAGAATGCGATCCTGTCGAAGATAGGCGTGCGCGAGAACATAGTCGCCGATCGACTGGCTTTCGCGGAGGCCGCCGCAGTGGCCGATCATCAGCCAGCAGTTGGGGCGGATGACGGCAAGATGGTCGGTGATGTTCTTGGCGTTCGACGGCCCGACGCCGATGTTGACCAGCGTGACGCCCGCGCCGTCCGGTGCCGTCAAATGGTAGGCAGGCATCTGGTACCGGTGCCACTGAGAGCTGGCGATCAGCCGCTCCGCCTCCATGGCATACGAGCCCGCGGGGACCACGACGTTGCCTGGCAGCACGAGCGACTGATGGCGAGCGGTGCCAGTGGAAAGTCCAGCGGCCGCCCATCGCACGAACTGGTCGACATAGCGGTGGTAGTTGGTCAGTAGAATCCAACGCTGCACGTGGCGCCAGTCGCTGCCGGTGTAGTGCACCAGGCGTCGCAAGGAAAAATCGACGCGCGCGGCATCGAAGAGTGCCAGCGGGCGGGACATGCCGTCGACGAGGTCATAGTCGCCATCGGCGATCTCGTCGCCCACGACGGAGAGCTGCGGCGTCGGGAAATAGCGTGCCAACTCGGCGGCGGTGACCCCGGCCCGGGCCAGCTCCTCGGTTCGCTCGAGAACGTAGGGGTAGGGGATATCCTGCTCGCTCAGGGACACCTCGAGCGTTGCCCCATAGTCGGCAACGAGCGGCTCGAGCTGCTCGAGGAGATAGCTGCGGAAGATCCGGGGGTGCGCGACCGTCGTCTCATAGACGCCTGGACGCTGCAATTTGGCATAGGCGCGGCGCGTCGCCGGGCGAGGCGCGACCTGCTCCTCGTACCGAACCCTCAACAAGGGGTAGCGGAAGCCGGCTCGCGCGGCCGGGCTCGGTGGCGTGCGATCGCGCAGATACGCGTCCAGCGCCTCCGTCAGCTCCGCCGTTGCCGACCGGTAGAGCGCCTCTAGCCGGTCGACCGCATCGGACGGAGACATCGAGGCGCGGGGATCATGGTTCATCTTGCAGCCTTTCGTCTCCCTTATTTGCAGCTGTCCAATGCCAGAAGAGCCTTTGTCGTCGGGCTCGGCCGACGCAACAGCGACCGCTGATAATAGCGCTGTACGGACATTTGCAACTTTGGACTTGCGAGGCCCGTGTCATGTGTAGCACGCTTGGCCTTGGAACGCGGCGTCGACGACCGCGGCTGGGAGACAACCTCGGGAGTGGATTATGATGCCTACGCTTCGGCGTCGGATGAGCACGGCTGCCTGCGCGCTGCTTGGAGCGTTCGGCATTTCGACGGGCGGCGCCGCTGCCGCCGAGAAGCTCATCTATGCGACGTACATCAGCGACGTCTACAGTGCGAGCAAGACCGACATCTGGCTCATGAGCGAGATCGAGAAGCGGTCGGGCGGCGAGATCAAGTTCGAAAAATACTGGTCGAGCTCGCTGCTCAAGGCGCCGGATTTGTTTCCGGGTTTGCGTAGCGGGGCTGCCGACGTCGTGCTCGGGGCGCCGCACGGATACAACGTGAAGGAATATCCGCTCGCCAACGTGGTCATGCCGTTCATGTCGACGAAAGGCGATGCAGTCACGCTGGCCTGGCGTGACCTCTACAAGAACAACGCCTCGTTCCGCGAGGAATACGAGAGCAAGGGGGCGAAAATCCTCTATTCGGTCGCCTGGGCCGAGAACACGGTCTGGTCGCGCAAGCCTCTCGACAAGCTCTCCGATCTCAAAGGTCTCAAGGTCAGGGCCGTCCCGACGATCTCAGACGCGGTGAAGAAGCTTGGCGCGACGCCCGTGGCACTGGCTTGGCCCGACGGGCTCGAGGGGCTGCAACGCGGCATCGTGGACGCGATGGCGTCGGCGCCGTTCGACTCCGCCGTGCACGGCAACGTGCAGGATGTCGCCAAGCACGGCACGGATCTCGGCGGCACCGGCATCTTCGCGATGGCGACGATCGGGATGAGCCTCGAGCGGTACAAGAAGCTCAGCGAGAAGCACCGGAAGATCATCGACGAGGTGGCGGCCGAGGCGCCGGAGCAAGGCATCCGCCTGCTCAACGAGAGCGTCGACGCGGCGGTCACGAAACTCTGCGCCATGAAGGAGAAGCTGACGATCAGCAACTTCAGCGATGCCGACAAGGCAGCCGTGCAGAAGATCGCGGGCTCGGGTGTCCAGGAGGATTGGCTCAACCGGGTGAAGAACGAGACCAAGGCCGACGGCAAGGCCATGCTGGCCGAGTACATGGGCTACCTCAAGAAATACGAGGCGACGAGCACATATGTGCCGGGCTTCGAGCGCTACAAGAAAAAATGCGGCTGAGCCGAGAAGCCGGCAGATGCAGCGTCGGCCGGGTCATTACCGGCCGAGTTTTCCCGATCACGTGACGACGGGCCAGCACGCCCAAGGAGCGAAACGACCATGCTCGACTGGAGATTCCGGAATACCGCCATTGCGGCGGCGATGGCGACTGCTCTCGGAGCGATTGCCACGCCAGCGGCCGCGGTCGAGAAAATGATCTATGCGACGTTCTTCGCGGACTTCTATGCCGGCAGCAAGGCCGACATCTGGTTCATGGAGGAGGTGGAGAAGCGCTCCGGCGGCGAGATCAAGTTCGAGCGCTACTGGAACCAGTCGTTGCTCAAAGCCGCGGATTTGATGCCGGGCTTGAAGAGCGGTGCCGCCGACATCGTCAACTCCTCGTCGTCCATCTATAATATCAAGGAGTATCCGCTTGCCAACGTCATGATGCCGTATCTGACGACGCGCGGCGATGCGATCATGAAGGCCTGGAAGGAGCTTTACAAGAACAACGCCGACTTCCGGGCCGAGTTCGAGTCGAAGGGCGCAAAGGTGCTTTATCCCTTCGCGTGGGCCGAGAACAGTGTGTGGACGAAACGGCCCATCTCGAAAATCTCCGAGTTCAAAGGCATCAAGATCCGCGCGGTGCCGCCCATCGCCGAGCCGCTGGCTAAGCTCGGGGCGACGCCGGTCGCTCTCGCGTGGGCCGAGGGCATCGAGGCGCTGCAAAGGGGTGTCGTCGACGGCGTCGGCTCAACGCCATTCGACTCTGCCGTGCACGCGGGCATGCACGAGATCGGCAAGTACGGCAACGATTTCGGCGGCACCGGGATCTACGCCGTCGGCACCATCGCAATCAGCCTCACCCGCTACAACAAGCTCAGCGAGAAGCATCGCAAGATCATCGACGAGGTCGCCGATCTGATGCCGGTGGAGGCGACGAAGTTCCTGAACCAGAGCGTCGATGCTGCCGTCGACAAGCTGTGTGCCCAGAAAGAGAAGCTCGTGGTGAGCAAGTTCACCGACGAGGAGAAGAAGAAGATCCAGCAGATCGCCGGTGATGGCCTGAAGGCGGACTGGCTCAAGCGCGTGAAGGCCGAGACGAAGGTCGACGGACAGGCTCTGCACGACGAGTTCGTGGGGTATATCCGCAAGTACGAGAAAGACAGCACGTACGTGCCGGGCTTCGAGCGCTACGAGAAGAAGTGCGGCAAGGGCTGAGCTTCCAGCGGCCCAGCGGCGGGTCCTGCAAGTCGGACCCGCCGTTCTCACGACCGTCCAAGCGGTTCCCAATCCTCCTTCAACGCGGCTCGATCGACATGCTTCCGCTCATCGAAGCGGTAGAGTGGCTGCTCCTGCGCCTCGGCGTCGTCAGCGGCTTCGCTACGCTCCTCATCACAATCGTCGTCGTCGTCGACGTGGCCGGCCGCGCGATGTTCAGCGCGCCGATGCATCTCGCCACGGAGATCAGCGAGCTGCTGCTCGTGGTGATGGTGTTCCTCGGATTGGCGGGCGCACAGCAGACCCGGCAGAATTATGCCATCGACATGGCGACAAGGGCACTTCCGATGCCCGTGCAGCATGCGGTCGAGACGCTCGGCTATCTGTTCTGCCTGTGCCTCACGATCGTGCTTGGCTGGCTCAGCACGAAGCAGGCGATCGCGGCCTACGATCGTGGCGAGGCCGGCTTCGGCATCGTCTCCTTTCCGATCTGGCCGGCGCGCATGATTCTCGCCCTCGGGTTCTGGCTGCTTTCTGTCCAGTTCGTCTGTGACATTCTGCGCTACCTGCTCGGCAAGCCCCGGATTGCCCGCGAGGGCGACGTGACGATCGGGAGTCACGAATGACATTCGAGGATTTTGCACCGGGCCTCTCGATCATGGGGCTGCTGCTGCTGCTCCTGATCGTGCGCATCCCGATCGCGTTCGCGCTCGCCGCGTCCGGCATCGTCGGCCTGATGACCGCGAGACCATGGCCCGCCGTCGAGTATCTGCTGTCCACGTTCGCCTACAGTGCCACGGCGAACTTCGCCTACGTGGTCCTGCCGCTGTTCCTGTTCATGGGACACATGGCGTTCTCTGCCGGCCTCTCGCAGAGTGCGTTCGAAGCCGGCCAAAAATGGCTCGGCCGCATTCCGGGCGGGCTCGCGGCGGCGACAGTGTTCGGTTGTGCGGCATTCTCGACGATCTGCGGCTCGAGCGTGGCGACGGCATCGACGATGGCGCGTGTGGCTCTGCCCGAGATGCTTCGCCAGGGCTACATGCCGCGGCTGGCGGCCGGTTGCGTGGCGGCTGGCGGCACGCTCGGCGTGCTCATTCCGCCGAGCGGCGTGCTCGTCGTCTACTCGATCATGACGGACGTCTCGCTGGTGAAGCTGTTCGTCGCGGCATTCGTGCCCGGCGTCATGACGGCGCGGATCTACATCGCCGGCATCTACATCTGGGTAAAATTGAAACCTGAGCTGGCCCCGTCACAGGAAGGCAAGACGCCGCCGACCTGGGCCGAGAAGATCGCCGTGCTGGGACAGACTTGGGAGCTGCTCGTCCTCTTCATGGCCGTGATGGGCACGATCTATCTCGGCGTCGCGACGCCTACCGAGGCAGCGGCGATGGGGGCCTTCTTCTCGCTGATCGCAGTGCTCCGGCGGCCGAACCGGCTGGCCAATGTGCTGATCGGCCTTCGCGAGACGGGTACGGCGACCTGCTCGATCTTCGCGCTGGTCATCGGCGCCGGGCTGTTCAGCCTGGGGCTTGCCACGACGCAGTTCCCGACGCGGCTCGCGGCGCTCGTGAGCGGACTCGACCTGTCGCCGACGGCGATGATCGTGATGATCCTCATTCCGTACCTGATCCTCGGCTGCTTCGTCGATGGTCTGTCGATGATCCTGATCACCATGCCGATCGTGTTCCCCATCGTGAACAAGATCGGGTTCAACGGTGTCCTGTTCGGACTGCTGGTGACCAAGATGGTGGAAATCGGGGCCATCACGCCGCCGGTGGGTCTCAACGCCTTCGTGGTGAAAAGCATGGCACCCGATGTTCCACTTGGCGAGGTGTTCAAAGGGTGCCTGCCGTTCGTGATCATGGAGCTCATCATCGTGACGCTGATGATCACGTTTCCGCAGATTTCCCTGTTCCTGCTCGCCGAGTAGTCGAGCCGCTCCGCGCAGTTGGGGCGCGGGGGTGCGCCCAGGCGCGCGCTTGAGGGGGAGCGAGGCGGCCTGTATTGATCGCTGCGGACGCACAGCGGGCTGGCTGCGAAGGAGCGACGAGGCAATGACGGCTACGTGGGAGCAGGGCGCGCTGGCGACGGTGTTCGGTGGCTCCGGGTTCGTCGGGCGTCATACGGTCAGGGCGTTTGCCCGCAAAGGCTGGCGCATTCGCGCAGCCTGCCGCAGGCCCGACCTTGCGGGGTATCTGCAGCCGATGGGCGGGGTGGGCCAGATCCACGCGGTGCAGGCCAATCTCCGCTACGCAGATTCGATTGCACGTGCCGTCGAAGGAGCCCGCGTAGTGGTCAATTGCGTCGGCATCCTGTCGCCGATGGGCCGGCAGACCTTCGAGGCGCTGCACGTCGAGGGGGCCCGCGCCGTGGCCAAAGCTGCCAAAGCGGCCGGCGCCGAGCACATGATCCATGTCTCGGCGATCGGGGCCGATCCACGGTCACCTGGGCGCTATGGACGGACAAAGGCCGAAGGCGAGGCGGCGGTGAGAGCCGAGTTTCCCGATGCCATCATCCTGCGACCGTCGATCGTGTTCGGACCCGAGGACGAGTTTTTCAATCGCTTCGCGGCAATGGCGGTCCATGGGCCATTGCTGCCGCTGATCGGCGGCGGGGGAACGAAGTTTCAGCCGGTATATGTGGGCGACGTCGCT
>JBFWQN010000171.1:0-9652 GCA_050249405.1 Hyphomicrobiaceae bacterium
CGAGGCCTCGCTCGTCCACAACGACAGGTGGCTGCCGTGGACCGCGGCCGAGATCGAGAAGCTCGGCCTCGAGGTGACGCCGTCGGTCGGCAACTTCGTGCTCATCCATTTCCCCACGGACAAGGGCCGCGACGCCATCGCCGCCGACGCCTTCCTCAAATCGAAAGGCATCATCATGCGGCGCGTGGCCGGATATGGACTTCCGAACGCGCTGCGCATGACCATCGGCACCGAGAGCGACACCCGCGCCGTGGTGGCGGCGCTCGCCGCCTTCATGGGCAAGGCCTGAGCCAAGCATGAGCAGCCACATCTACGAGACCGTCGCGCTGATCGGCATCGGGCTGATCGGCTCGTCCATCAGCCATGCGGCGCGGCGGCGCGGCCTCTGCCGGCGCCTCGTCGGGCACGCCAAATCCGAGGCGACGCGGGCGACGGCGCTGCGGCTGGGGCTGATCGAGACCGCGTATGCGACGGCAGCCGAGGCGGTGCGCGAGGCCGATCTCGTGGTCCTCTGCGTGCCGGTCGGTGCCTGCATGCGGATCGCCGAGGAGATCCGGCCGCACCTGAAGCCAGGGGCGACGCTGACCGACGTCGGCTCGGTCAAGGGCACCATCGTGCGTGATGTCGGGCCGCTGGTGCCGGAGGGCGTGCATTTCGTTCCTGGCCACCCCATTGCCGGTACCGAGCACTCGGGCCCCGAATCGGGCTTCGCCGAGCTCTATGACAACCGCTGGTGCATCCTGACACCGCCGGAAGGCACCGATCCGGCGGCCACCGAGCGGTTGCAGGCCTTCTGGCGCGGCCTCGGCTCCAATGTGGAGATCATGGACGCCGACCATCACGACATGGTGCTCGCCATCACCAGCCACGTGCCGCATCTCATCGCCTTCAACATCGTCAACACGGCGAGCCATCTCGAGCGCGTGACCGACAGCGAGGTGATCAAGTTCTCGGCCGGCGGCTTCCGCGACTTCACGCGCATTGCCGCATCGGATCCCACCATGTGGCGCGACGTGTTTCTCAACAACCGCGAGGCGGTCCTCGAGATGCTCGGGCGGTTCACCGAGGATCTGATCCATTTGCAGCGCGCCATCCGCTACGGCGAGGGCGAGACGCTGTTCCGGCTGTTCTCGGAGGCGCGCGCGACGCGGCGCGGCATCATCCAGGCCGGGCAGGACACGGGCTCGCCGGCTGCTTTCTACAAGAGCCGCGATCCGGGCCCCGGCGCCGAGGCCGCCGTTCCATCGCCCAGGCCTGCGAGCGGCAGCAAGGGCTGAGATGAGAGCCCATGCCTCACGTGCGGCACACGGGTGACCTCTGGGTGTTCGGCTACGGGTCGCTCATGTGGCGGCCAGATTTTCCGTTCGTGGAGCGCTCGGCCGCCACCGTGGCCGGTTATCACCGTGCCTTCTGCATCGCCTCGACCATGCACAGGGGGACACGGCAGCGGCCGGGGCTCGTGCTCGGGCTCGATCGGGGAAGGGCCTGCGCCGGGATTGCCTACAGGGTGGCGGCAAAGGACGTGGCCCCGGTGCTCGACTATCTGCGTGCGCGCGAGCTGATCTACGGCGTCTATCGCGAGACGATGCTGCACGCCACATTCCCGCCGGGCGCCTCGGTCGGCGAGGCGCCGGCACTTTCCTACACCGCCGAGCGATCTCATCCAGCCTACATCGGCGACATGCCGCTCGCCTGCGAGGCGGCCGTCATCCGGGGTGCGCGCGGGCAATCGGGAACGAACCTCGACTACCTCATCAATACGGTCCGCCATCTTCGCGAGCTCGGCATTCGCGAGCGGCGCATGGAGCGGCTGATGGGCCTCGCTGCCGGGCATGCGGCGAACGGACGGGAGGCGGCGGAGCCGCACCGGTCGGCAGCTCGCGGACTGGTGCGGTTCTGGTGCCGGCGGCCGGCGCCTGCTCCGGTGCTGCCCGTCGGCGACCAGCGCCGGTTCGGCTATCGCATCGCCGTGGCCTAGGCCCGCGAGCGTCCCGGACCCGCGGCGGCGATCGGCGGACCACATTGCGCGAGTGCCGTGCCGCGGCCAGCGGCAACCATACCGGGCACAACCCCGGCCGGTCCGCTGAGATTCAGCCTGTCCAGAATTCCGCCGTCGGCTACAAGTCCGGCGGTGCCGCCTGGAGCCTGTCCCGGCAGGGATCGGCGACAACGAGGCACGAGGAGCCAACACTCACCGCGCGGGTCGAACATGAAGAGCTCGATAACCACGATCGTTCTGGCTGCAGCCGCTATCCTGGCAGCCTTCTACGGCTACCTTCAGTCGAGCAATCTCAGCGACGAGGTCGCACGTGGACGCCAGTCGGCGCAGTCGCTCTCCAAAGCCGAGGCGCAGCTGAAAACCGTGCAGGCGGAAGCCGGCAAGGCGGACGCCGCGCGCAAGGCGGTCGAGGCCGAGTTGAAGACGGCCCGCGACGAGGTGGTCTCGCTGAAAGCGGCCAAGGACAAGGCGGAGGCTGCCATCAAGGCAGCGACCGCGGCCGCCGAGGCGTCGACGAAGGCAGCGAAGGACGAGGCAAGCAAGGCGGCCGAGGCCCTCAAGGCCATGAAGGCTGCCCAGGACGGCTCATCGAAGCTGGAATCCGCGCTCAAGGCGATGGAGGCCGATCTCAAGGCTGCGCGCGATCAGGTCGGCCAGCTTCAGGCCGCCAAGGCCACGGCCGAGCAGGTCGCGGCCGATGCCGCACGCAAGCTCGGCGAGGAGCGCACGGCGCGGGAGCTGGCCGAGCAGGCCTTGGCTGCTGCGAAAAAGGCGAGCGGATCGACCCAGTGAGGCGGCGCGCCTAACGACGTCAGCGCGGCAGCGGCGTGATGCCGTCGAGCAGGTCTGGGATGTCGGGCCTCCGGCGCCCGGGCGCCGGGTCGACCGGCAGGGCTTCGAGCAAATCGTCGGGGGCAGGCACCAGCAGATCCTCGACGACGTGCTGGTCGCCACTCCGGCAGTCGAGCCAGCAGCCGAACGCCTCGCGGGGCAGCAGGAGCGGCATGCGGTCGTGCACCGGCGCGACCGTGGTGTTCGCCGGCACGGTGAGGATGGCCGTGGTCTCGATCTCGCTGCCGTCGGCGCCGAGCCAGTGCTCGTGCAGTCCGCCGAGCGCAAGGAGGCCGCCGCCACGCGGACGGAATAGCACCGGCTGGCGTGCGCGCGGCGGTCCGGTCCATTCGTAGAAGCCGTCGGCGGGCAGTAGGCAGCGGCGATGGCGGAAAGAGCCGCGGAACGAGGGCTTCTCGGCGGCCGTCTCGACGCGGGCGTTGAACAGCGAGATGCGGGACGGGTCTTTCGTCCACGCCGGAATGAGGCCCCAGCGGACGAGGCGCAGCTCGCGCCGGCCGGACGGCGCATTCCGCACGATGGCCACCGGCTCGGTCGGGCGGATGTCGGGGCGCGGCGGGAAGTCCTCGATCGCCGCGAGGCCGAACCATGCACGGACGGCCTCTGGGGCCGACACCAGATTGTAGCGCGAGCACATGCGAACCCCTGCGGCGCGTGTGGCAGGGCGGCATAGCAGGTGGTCGGGCGTCTGTCGTCAATGTCGCCCTGGGGCCTGGGCATCTCCGCCCACGGTCCACCCAACTTTCGACACCTTGACACGGGAAGAGGCAGACGGCCTTGTCCGCCCGTCCGTCACGCAAGCTGAGAAGAGGAAGCCGGTGCCAACCCGTCGCGATGCCCTGCGCCTGACCCTCGGTGCCGCCCTCGCTCCGTCGCTTGCAACCCGCCCGGCGTCGGCGCAGGGGCGCTCGGCCGCCGCGCAGGGCCGCGCACAGGGCGGTGGGCCTCTCGAGGTCGATGTCGACCAGGCGAACCTTAGGCCGCGGCCGATCGCCGTTGCGCCGTTCCTGTCCGACGACCCGCAGCTCGGCCAGGAGGTGGCGGGCATCGTCGAGGCGGACCTTGCGAGCTCGGGTCTCTTCCAGGCGCTTGATCCGCGCTCCTTCATCGAGCGCATCGGCGATGCGAACGTAGCCCCGCGCTTCGCCGACTGGCGGGCCATCGGCGCGGAGGCGCTGGTCGTCGGCCGTGTCGGTCGCTCGGGCGACGGTCGCATACGCGCGGAGTTCCGCCTGTGGGACGTCGTGCTCGGCAAGCAGCTCACGGGCCAGCAGCTCGCCACGTCGGCACAGAGCTGGCGGCGCATCGGCCACATCATCGCCGACCAGGTGTGGGAGAAGCTCACACTGGAGAAGGGATGGTGCGACACGCGGGTGGTGTTCGTCGACGAGACGGGCCCCAAGCAGAAGCGCGTCAAGCGGCTCGGCATCATGGATCAGGACGGGGCCAACCTGCGCTACCTGTCGACCGGGCAGGAGCTCGTCATCACGCCCCGCTTCTCGCCGACGAGCCAGGAGATCACCTACATGACCTATACGCGCGGTGAGCCGCGCGTCGTGCTCATGAACATCGAGACGGGTCAGCGGCAGGTGGTCGGGGACTTTCCCGGCATCTCGTTCGCGCCGCGATTCTCGCCGGACGGGCAGAGAATCGTCATGAGCCAAGGAGAGAACGGCGTTACCGGCCTCATCGAGATGGATTTGCGCTCGCGCCAGGTGCGCCGGTTGACCGATCCCGTGTCGATTGACACGGGTCCTTGCTACTCGCCGGACGGGCGCCAGATCGTGTTCGAGTCGGACCGCGAGGGCACGCAGCAGCTCTACCTGATGCCCGCCGGCGGCGGCGCGATCCGCAGGCTGTCGACCAGCGATGGCCGCTACTCCACGCCCGTCTGGTCACCCCGCGGCGACTATATCGCGTTCACCAAGCAGCTGGGTGGCCGCTTCCTGATCGGTGTGATGAAGACCGACGGCAGCGGCGAGCGCGTGCTCAGCGACGGCTTCCACAACGAAGGTCCCACTTGGGCGCCGAATGGATATTTCATCATGTTTTTCAGAGAGCAAGGTGGAGCTGGTGGCCCTCGCCTGCTCGCCGTCAACGTCACCGGCCAGAACGAGCGTCAGGTGCGCACGCCGGCCTTTGCGTCGGATCCGGCGTGGTCGCCGCTCCTGCGCTGACCGTCTCGTGACGGACCGGCGTTTAAGAGGCCTTTAACCACCCGCCGCCTACCGTACCGGTCAACGGCGTCCCCGATCGAAGGGTCGGGGGTGCCGCCTGTCGCCGGGATGGGAGGACGGCTCGCCTGTCTCCTGGAGCGTAGCCGAGCAGGGGCACCCAAGTGGTAAATTCGCATCGTGGCCCGAGGAAAAGCTGGGGGTCGGCCCCGCGGTCCTTGATCTGCGATGACCACGCGGATACCCCAGAAGAGCGATTGCCGAACTAGCTCTAGGAGAGAGAACATGAAGGCTGTCAAGGGTGCCATCGTCGTCGCGGCGATCCTGGCTACGGTTGCGGTGGCTGCGTGCCGTCGCGAGGAGCACCACGAGTCGATGAAGCTCGGCGCCGACGTGCCGGCGACCACGCAGGTCGCTCGCTAACTACTCAGCCCTCAGGGGGCATAAGGAGAAGACTATGAAAGGCGCTATCGTCCTTGCAACGATGCTTGCTGTAGTTGCCCTCGGGGCCTGCCGCAAAGAGGTCGGTCACGAGTCGATGAAGCTCGGCGCGGATGTCGCCGTGAAGGAGCAGGTGGCTCGCTGAGCCATCGAGTGCAAGAGTACGGCGACAGCTCCTGTCGCAAGCGTCTTGAGTCGAGGAGGTCGCCCGGCAAAACCGGGCGACTTCTTTTTTGGACTAATGACACCAGCTACCTCACATCGTGGAGCGGGTTGCGGCATCCAGCTGAGATACCAGCGCGGTCAGCTGCTCTTGCCGGAGCGATCAGGGCAGGCGGCCGGCCCGAGACCGTTGGGGATTGAGGCCGTCGACACCTTGTTCGGTGCGCCGGATCCTGCCAAACCCCAGTTTGGTCCATCGCTGGTCATAATTTCGTACGTACCGGGCGCTACCAGACCATGATGCATGCACTTGCTGAGTGGCTCCGGGGTGGGGGCCGCGACAGAAAACGGGGGTTGGCATGAGCGAGCGGAAGGCGACAACGATGCTGACCCGGTTGCTGTTGGCGGCGACGATAGCATTCGGCGCGGGGGCCTGCGCGAATAACGGACCGAAACCGGAGGACGCGCGATTGGGACCGGGAGGTCTTGGAAGCGCGCGCGGCAATGCCCGGCCCGGCACAGCCCAGGATTTCAGCCAGAACGTCGGCGACATCGTCTATTTCTCGACCGACAGCACGGATCTATCGCCGGAAGCGCAGCAGACGCTCGCCAGTCAGGCGCGCTGGCTGCAGCAGTACTCGCAGTACACGATCACCATCGAAGGGCACGCCGACGAGCGTGGCACGCGGGAGTACAATATCGGCCTCGGAGCCAAGCGAGCCGAGTCGGTCAAGAGCTATCTGGCACGCAATGGCATCAGCGGCGCGCGCATCCGGACGATCTCCTACGGCAAGGAGCGGCCCGTCGCGGTGTGCAACGACATATCGTGCTGGTCGCAGAACCGGCGTGCGCAGACGGTCCTCAACAGTCGGGGCGCGGGCTCCTGAGGAGCACGCTCGGGCGCGGAGGCAGGACGACGGAGACCGGCCTCGTGCCGGTCTTTTGCGTTTTCAGGACACGTAGCCAAATGAGGGTTTTGCTTTTGGAGCGCACAAACAAAAATGCGCCCCAATGTCGGTGAATCTTCATTCATCGATTTCTAGCGGTGATGGATCGGCTCATGTCGCTCGCGGTGGTGCAGGCAAACAGGCAGGATCCGCGCGCCCGGTGGCCGGGCATATTGGCGGGTCGCCGACAGCTCGCTCTCATGGTCCTCGCCGGGCTTGCCGCCGTCGCCATGTCGCCGATCGACACGGCACACGCTCAGTCGCGGGAGGTGCTGCTCGGCACGATCGAGCCGCACCGGCCATTGCCGGCCGGGGACCGTCAGGCCGAGGCCACGCGCGCGTCGGCTTCCTTGCTCAATCAGGCGTTCGAGGCGCTCGACCGTGGCGACGTGATGCTCGGCCGCCGGCGTCTCGAGGTCCTCGTCGAGCGCTATCCGGACACGCCGGCCGCGTCGGAGGCACGTCAAGAGCTCGGGGTTCTCTATCGGAGTGGTGACGCAGGCGCTGTGGCCGCCCGGGATGCGGAATGGGGCGGGGCCTCGCCGCGATTGATCGAGGTGCAGGGGGAGAGCGACAGCGTCCAAGGGCGGGCGCTGCGCCCGAGGTCCGAGCCGAGGCTGACCGCCGGGCGCGACGAGCGTCGACAGGCAGCGGGCGAGCCCAGCTCCGGCGAGCGGCTGCGGCAGATCAAGGACGAGCGCCGGCAGGTGGCGCTCGCCCAGGAGTTCCAGGATACGGCCGGCGATCGGGTATTCTTCGCCGAGACGAGCGCCGAGCTCGGTGCGAGGGCGCGGTCCGTGCTGCAGGCGCAAGCCCGCTGGCTGACGCGCAACCCGGATGTGCCGGTCGTGATCGAGGCACATGCCGACGACCACGGCTCGCGCGAGCTCGACGTGCGGCTGGCTCAGCGTCGCGGCGAGGCGGTTCGCGAGCGGCTGGTCGAGGAAGGCGTCGAGGCGGTGCGTATCACGCTTCGGTCATACGGCCGCGACCGGCCCGTTGCGCCCTGCGCCGCGCCCGAGTGCGCGGCCCAGAACCGCCGCGTCGTCACGCGCGTGTGGACCGGCTCGGGCGAGAGCGAAGGGCGCCGGGCCGGGGAATCGCCGGCGCTTGCCATCGCGCCGGTGCGCCGGCCGGGCAATTGACAGCCTGCTCGTCGGCTGTCGGCAGGGCAACGAGCGGGTCGATTGACAAGGCATGGCGGACTCGGCAGTTACCGCCGGCACTGGTTCGGCGAATTGGCGACTCTGCCGATGAGCGAACGCCTGGAGAGGCTCTGATGCGCATCGATCGTCCCCGGCTCGTGGCCGTCGTGCTCGCGTGTGCCGGCATCCTCGCCGGGCCTGCGCTGGCCCAGCAGGCTCCTCAGGGCTCCCAGGGCCAGCAGCCCCGGGCTGCGCCACGGCCTGCAGCCAGCAAGGCCACTCCTACGAAGGAGACCGGTCGTGGCGAGGCGGGTGACCCCCAGTTGAAGGGGCGGGTCGAGCACCTCGAGGAGCAGCTTTCCGATATGCAAGTCATCGTCGGGACGCTCGAGTCGCTCGGCCGCAGCGCTGGTTCGGCTCCGGCGGGGGGCGGTCGTCCGGCATCGGTCGGCGGCGGCGGTGTCGATCAGGCGCGCATCGACAGCCTCGAGACGCAAATCCGCGCGCTGACGGCCCAGGTCGAGCAGATGGCGGCCCAGATGCGGCAGCTTTCCGCCGCCCGGCGTACGGACGCGGCACCCTTGGCTCCCGCCGCGCCGGGCCCGTTCGCGGCCGCGCCGTCGCCGGGCGCTTTCGGCCGTGAGCCGGTCGAGGATCGGGGTGGAGGTTTCGGCTCGACCACGGTGACCGCTGGCGAGCGCGGCGACCCCATCGGCCGGATCATCGGCTCGGACACGCCACAGACGGCATCGGCGAGCCCGGCGCTGCCACCCCAGGCCGCGCAAGCCGGCAATCCGCGCGAGCTCTATGAGACGGCCTACGGCTATCTGCTGCAGCAGGACTATGGCGCGGCGGAGGTCGCCTTCGAGGAGTTCATGCGGCGCTATCCGCAGGACCGTCTCGCGGCCGACGCCCAGTACTGGCTGGGCGAGACGCTCTACGTGCAGCGCCGTTACAAGCCGGCGGGACAAGCGTTCCTGACCGTCATCGAGAAGCACAAGGCGAGCGCCAAGGTGCCGAACAGCCTGCTGAAGCTCGCCCAGTCGCTGGACCAGCTCGGCCAGAAGGATTGCGGCATCTTCTCCGAGCTCGAAGGACGCTACCCCAACGCTCCGGCCGACGTCCGCGTCAAGGCGCGCGCCTTGAAGCAGAAGCAGGGCTGCTGACCGGGCGGCGGGGCAGGCTCGATGCCGGCGGATGACGAGCCGATCTCCGACGACGAGCTACCGGGGCTTTTCAGGGCTCTGCTCGCACCCGGAGAGCATCGGAGACTGGCCCTCGCCGTATCGGGGGGGGTCGACAGCCTCATGCTCATGCATCTCGTCGCGCGGTGGCTGCAAACCCCGACGGGACTCGAGTGGCTGCTCCCGGGGCCGATGGACCCGGGCTACTATGCTTGGACGGGATTTGCCCCCCAACCGCGGCCGATCGGGCTGCCCGGCCGCAGGCCTGCTTTCAAGGATGAGCCTTCCTGGATGGCGGCCGACGGCGGGGCTGAGGCCAGCCAGAGTGCAATGGGCCATCCCCCGGTCGTGGTGCTCACGGTCGACCACGGGTTGAGGCCCGAATCGGCCGAGGAGGCTGCATTTGTCGCCTCCGAGGCGCGGCGCGTCGGCTTTCCCCACCAGACTTTGGTCTGGGCGCGCGGGACGGGTCCGACCGGTCCGCCTCTCAAGCTCCAGGAGCGTGCCCGTGCAGCCCGACACGAGCTGATGGGCGACGTGATCGAGGCCGAGCTCTGGGACTTGTGGCTCAGGGGGCGGCTGTCGGAGCCACCGCTCGGCGAGGGTGTTGCGGCGCGCCGCCTGATCGTCACGGCTCATCACCGAGAGGACTTGATCGAGACCTTTTTTCTCCGCCTGCGGCGCGGCTCCGGCCTCAACGGCCTCGCCTCCATCCGGACGATGACAGGGCTTCAGCGGCGACCGACAC
>JBFWQN010000172.1:0-9618 GCA_050249405.1 Hyphomicrobiaceae bacterium
GTCGCGAGAAGGCGGCTTCCCTCTCGCGGCGGAACTTGTAGACGAAGTCGCTCGTGTCGATCTCGACATCCGACCACTTGAGCTTCTGGCCTTCGGCGATGCTCGACTTGAGCTTCACGTTGTGCGCGAGCCCCAGCGGCAGATAGCCTTCCTCGAGCGAGACGCCGGCAGGGGTCTGCTTGCCCCACACGCAGAAGCCGCCCTCGCCGTCGAGCATCTCGCCGGCCTCGAGGGGGCGCTTTGCCGTTGCCACCACGTCCGAGTTGAAGCAGATCGCCGAGCCGGTCGGCTCTTTCCGTAGCGCCGCCGAGGCGACGGAGAGCCCGAGCTCCAGACCGATCATGTGCGTCGGCCGGTAGAGCGAGGCGTAGCGGCCGGACTTGTCGGGCAGCATGTTGTACTCGCGGAAGCACTGGCGGGCGTAGTCGCTGTCGGATTCGATCACCACGTAGGTGCCCATGGCGAGGTGGTGCGGCACGTCGGTGCCGTCGCGGTAGATCGACGAGGTCACCTCGGTCACGCCCGATGACTCGAGCACTCCGCCGTCGACGCGCGGCTTGCAGATCTCGGCATGCTCGAAGCGGCTGGCTGGCGGGAACGACAGGCCGTTCGTCTGTGCATGCAGGCCGGTGGCGTTGCACACCGCGCTCATCTCGATGCCGGACTTGGTGCCGTCCAGGAACGAGTTGAACATCTTCGGATTGATGTGGCTGCGATCCGTGATGTTCAAATATTTGTTCAGGATGTCCCACACCGTGTCGGGGTTCGACTGGTGATAGGTCGGGTGGTAGCGGGTGCCCTTGCCGGCGGCCACGACCTTGAACCCGCAGGTGCGTGCCCAATCGACGTGCTCGGCGATCAGCGCCGGCTGATCGCCCCAGGCCATCGAGTAGACGACGCCCTTCTGGGCCGCCCGTCGCGCGATCAGCGGACCGGCGAGCGCATCGCCCTCGACGTTGACCATCACCACGTGCTTGCCCGCATCGATGGCCTTCAGCGCATGGCGGATGCCGGCCGCCGGGTCGCCCGTCGCCTCGATGATGACCTCGATACGCGGGTCGGCGATGAGCGCCTCGGCGTTGTCAGTGACGAACGTCTTGCCGGTGGCGACGGCGTCGTCGAGGGAGCGGGCATCGATCTGCTCCGCCGGCCACTGCACCCCGGTGAGTCGCTCGCGGGCGCGGGCCGGCATCAGGTCGGCGAGGCCGACGAGATGCATGCCCGTCGTCAGCCGGCACTGCGAAAGGAACATGGTCCCGAACTTGCCGGCCCCGATCTGTCCGATGGTGACTGGACGTTTCTCGGCCGCGCGCTGGGCCAGCATCCGGGAGAGGTTCATGGGCGGCGATCCTGCCTGTTGCGTCGTGGCCGCTTTCTACCACAAGGCGCGGCAGGGGGCAATGGCCGACGCGGAGCCGCGGTACAGGAAGGCGATGCGTGATCGCCGGCCTCGCTGGGGCACTTATGCCTTTCGGACGCCGCCCTCGATGACGCGAAGATGCGGGACACCTTGGCGCGGCGCGGCCTCTTGGTCGCCTTCGGCGATGATGGCCCCGATCATCCGGGCCAGCTCGCCGATCGCGCGTGGCGAGAGGTCGCCCTGCTCGGCGCTGTCGGCGAGCAGCCGCAGCATCGTCGCGGCTTCCGTGCGAGGATCGGCGGGCGGAGGCACCATCAGCATGGGCAGGCTCCATTGCGGCTGCTGCGATGGAGATTGCGTCGAGTCGGTGTGGCGAGCGTGTGTCTTCGTTGCCGTATCCCGGTTTTGCACAGCCCGACCCAGCCGTTCGCGGCTGCGAGGTGCCGGTCGTCCGGCAGACCGGTCGCAGCGTCGCCGCTCTTCCCCCGTTCCCTGAAAACTGCAACCCTGGCGCCTGACCATCCTCGGAGGACGCCCCTATGGCCAAGATGAAAGCTGGCGACGCGATCGCCCATATCCTGAAGCGCGAAGGCGTGGAGTGGCTGATCGGCTACCCCGTCAACCACGTGCTCGAGACCGTCGCCAAGGTCGACGTGCGCCCCATCATCGTGCGGCAGGAGCGTATCGGCCTGCACATGGCTGATGCGATCAGCCGCGTGACCAGTGGCAAGAAGCTCGGCGTGTTCGCCATGCAGCACGGCCCCGGCACGGAGAACGCCTACGGCGGCGTCGCACAGGCCTACTCGGAGTCGATCCCGATCCTCGTCATGCCGATGGGCTATGCGCGCCGCATCGCCTGGGTCGAGCGTAACTACAACGCCTCCGTCTCCATGCGCTCGATCACCAAGTCGGCCGAGCCGATCACCAGCGCTGCCGAGATCCCGAACATCATGCGCCGCGCCTTCCAGCAGCTGCGCTCGGGCCGCGGCGGGCCGGTGCTGGTCGAGATCCCGACCGACGTCTTCAACGAGGAGGTCGACCCCGACACCTACCTGTCGCCATCGGCGATCCGCACCGGCACCGATATGGATGCCGTGCGCGAGGCGGCGAAGCGGCTCGTGGCAGCGAAGCGCCCCGTGCTCTACGCCGGGCAGGGCGTGCACTGGGCCGAGGCCTGGGGCGAGCTCAAGGAGCTGGCCGAGCTGCTCGCCATACCTGTGACGACCAGCCTCGAGGGCAAGAGCGCGTTCCCCGAGACGCACCCCCTGTCGCTCGGATCCGGTGGCCTCGCCATTCCGCAGTCCGTGCGCACCTTCCTCGACAAGTCGGACCTGATCCTCGGCATCGGCTGCTCGTTCACCGAGACCAACTTCGGCGTGAAGATGCCGGCCGGCCACAAGAACATCATCCAGGCGACGCTCGACCCGGCGGACATCAACAAGGACGTGCCCGTGTCGATGGGCATCGTCGGTGATGCGCGGATCGTGCTGCGCGCGCTGCTCGACGAGGTCTACAAGCTCCGCGGCAAGGGCCAGAAGGACCCCAAGGCCGTCGCCGCCGAGATCAAGGAGGCCTACGAGCCCTGGCTCGCCAAGTGGATGCCGAAGCTCACGTCGAACGACGCGCCGCTCAATCCCTACCGCGTATTGTGGGACCTGCAGCATACCGTCGACATCGCGAACACCATCATCACGCACGACGCCGGCAGCCCGCGCGACCAGCTCTCGCCATTCTGGAAGCCGGTCACGCCGCTTTCCTACATCGGTTGGGGCAAGACCACTCAGCTCGGCGCCGGCCTCGGCTTCGCAATGGGCGCCAAGCTCGCCAAGCCCGACCAGCTGTGCATCAACGTGTGGGGTGACGCGGCGATCGGCTTCACGGGCAAGGACATCGAGACGGCGCTTCGCGAGCGCATCCCGATCCAGACGATCCAGCACAACACCTTCTCGATGGCGATCGAGCTCAAGGTGAAGCCGGACTCCACCGAGAAATATCGCTCGACCGATATCTCCGGCGACTATGCCGCGATGGCGCGGGCGTTCGGCGGCTACGGAGAGCGGATCGAGAAGCCCTCCGACATCAAGCCGGCGATCCTGCGCGGCATCGAGGCGACGAAAAAGGGCCAGCCGGCGCTGCTCGAGTTCATCACCTCGAAGGAGACCGAGGTCTCGCGCATCGGCTGATCTGCGGCATAGCAACCGGAGCGGCCCAGGCCGCTCCGGAACCGCATCTATTGCCCGGCGTTCGACGTCCATGAGCACACTCATGGAACGGTCTGCGCCCTGGAAGCGCGTTGCGGTCGTGGCGGCATCGACCATCGCCGTCGGCTGGAGCCTCGCGGCGCACCAGCCGATGGCACTTGCCCAGGCCGAGCCGAAGCCCGGCGCCCCCGGCGACCCTTTGAAGACCATTCCGGAGAAGATCGAGCCGAAGCCGGTGCCGACGAGCCCCGTGCCGGAGGCGCCGCCCGGCTCGCTCAGCGATCATCTCAGTCGCAATCAGGGTGTCATCGACCCGCCGAAGGGTGTCGATCCGCAGATGCCCGTGCCGGCGCCAAATCCCATCCCCGGCAAGACGCCTGTCATTCCGCCGCCGGGCAGCCCGGGCAACCCTTCGCCGGTGATTCCGAAGTAGCTCTATCGGGCAGCTTTTGCAGAGGCGAGCGCCTCGGCAAGGGCCTCCAGTGCCTTCATTCCGAAAGCGCGCATGTTGGCGACCCGGTCGCCATGACCAGTCTCGACGGTGAGGACGAGATTCACCGGACCGTCGACAGCGATGCATGTGTGACCCGCGGCATCGCCATAACGGTTGCCCGAGGGGCCGGCCGCGCCCGTCTCGGCCAGTCCCCACGTGGCGCCGTGCCTGGCGGCTACGCTACGCGCCAGCAGCGCGGCGTATGGCTCGCTCGATGAGCGGATGCCCCGCATCTCCTGCGGCGTGATGCCGAGCAGCCCATTACGCGCCTGCAGCGTGTAGACGACGGCGCCGCCCAGAAAATAGCTCGACGCACCTGGCACTGCGAGCATGGCCGCGGAGAGCAGCCCGCCGGCCGAGGATTCGGCGATGGCGAGCGTCTCGTTGCGGGCCTTGAGCTGGCGGGCGATCGTCTCGGCGAGGGGAAGTAGCGTCTGCATGGCTGGCTCCTCGGGCAGCGCTCTCACGGGCCGGCGAGTGTTGCAGGCTTCGACGCGGGTGGGAAGCCTTGCCCCACGCGGCTCTCGCCGCCAACCGGTCTCACAGTCTCATTGAGAGCGTCGCGAAAGAACGAGCCGAGTGCCGGGCGGCACAGCGGCTCGGCCTCCATTTCCGTAGCTTGGGGTTCAGCAGGCGGAGACGCCTACGGCCTGAACCCCAGAACCGAAACGGAGACCACCATGACGAGCCTCACCAGCACCACGAGCCAGCCCGGCGTCCGCGAGTTGAACGCTTCCGAGATCGACGCCACGGCGGGCGGCGTCGATCCTCTCACCATCGCTGTCGCCGGCACCCTTTTCTTCCTCGGCGTCGCGCTCGGCGGCGTCATTGCCCTTTCGGCGAGATAGCGGTCGGCGCTCCCGGGAGCCCGATCAGACGTCCAACAGCGAGGCTCGGCCTCGCGCCAGAAGCCTTCGAACCGAATGGAGACCAACATGACCACCCAGACCACCAATACCGAGGTCCGCGAGCTGACCGTCACCGAGATCGATGCCACCGCAGGCGCCGTCATCGACCCGTTCTCTGCCCTCGTCGGCGCGGCCATCGTGCTTGTCGGCATCGGCGTCTCTTTGCTCGTTGCAAAGTGATCCTGCCGACCGGCTGCGAGCCAGAACGCCCCAAGTCATTAGTCGTCCCACCCCCGCATTCGCTCCGGATGCGGGGGTTTTCGCGTCTGCGCGACGGACACGCGGCGCCGCGATGCATGGCGAGGCTGTCCCGCCGACGACCCGCGATCCGGCGCTGCCCCTGCGAAGCAATCCATTCCGCGCCGGTGCCCTCCAGCACATCGCGGCACATGCCCCCGAGGTACTGTGTCCTCAGCCGGCACGAGCAGCCGAACAGCCGAAACTTCGAACCCAGCAGGAGACCACCATGACGAGCCTCACCAGCACCACGAGCCAGCCCGACGTCCGCCAGCTGAGCGCCGCCGAGATCGATGCCACGGCGGGCGCCGTCCTCGATCCGCTGTCGATGCTGATCGGCGGCCTCATCGCCGGCGGCGCGGTGGTCGTTGTCTGCGCCGCTGCGAAATACCTGACGAGGTGATCCCCGCCGAGACGCATGCGACGCAGCCCGCGCTCCGAGAGGGGCGCGGGCTTTGCCTTCTGGCGCCTCTGGCTGACCGCGGCCGCCGGTGGCGGCTGGCTGGAAGCTGCCGCCTCGCGCATTGGCAGCCTTCCTCCCGCGCCCTACATCATGGCTGATGCTTCGCCTCGCACTCCGTTAGGCTGTCAGCTTTGACGACCATCCGCATCGACGAGCCGTTCGAAAGTTGGCTCCGCCCGGAGCCGGCCGGCCTTTTTTGCGTGCCCGGCGACTTCTACATCGACCCGCATGCGCCGGTCGCGAAGGCGGTGATCACGCACGGCCATTCGGATCATGCGCGGCCGGGCCATGCCGCCGTGCTCGCGACATCCGAGACGCTCGATATCATGCGTGTGCGCCTCGGCGCCGGCGCCGGGGGCAACCTGCAGGCGCTCGACTGCGGCCAACCCATCGGCATCGGCGACGTTACCGTTACGCTCGTCCCGGCCGGACATATCTTGGGCAGCGCACAGGTCGTCATCGACTATCGCGGCCGCCGGGCGGTCGTCTCCGGCGACTACAAGCGCCGCCCCGATCCCACGTGCCGACCGTTCGAGCTCGTGCGCTGCGATCTTTTCGTGACCGAGGCCACGTTCGGCCTGCCGGTGTTCCGTCACGAGCCGGACGACCGCGAGATCGGCCGCCTCCTGGCCTCGGTGCGGGCTTTCCCCGAGCGCACTCACCAGGTCGGTGTCTACGGTCTCGGCAAGTGCCAGCGCCTCATCGCGCTTCTGCGGCTCGCCGGCTGGGACCGGCCCATCTGGCTGCATGGCGCGATGGTCGGGCTCTGCCGGCTCTACGAGCGACTCGGGGTGCCGCTCGGTGACGTCAGGCCCGTCTCCGAGGCCGAGCAGAGCCTTGCCGGCGAGATCGTGCTGTCGCCGCCGTCGGCCCTCGGGGATCGCTGGTCGCGGCGCCTCGCCGACCCCGTGACGGCCTTCGCCTCGGGCTGGATGCGCGTGCGCGGCCGGGCTCGCCAGCGCGGCGTGGAGCTGCCGCTCGTCATCTCGGACCACGTCGACTGGCCCGAGCTGCTCGAGACCATCGAGGGCACCGAGGCGGGAGAAATCTGGGTGACGCACGGCCGCGAGGAGGCCGTCGTCTACGAGGCGCGCAAACGGGGGCGCCGTGCCCGTGCGCTGGCACTCGTCGGCCGTGAGGACGAGGACGCCGAATGAAGGCTTTCGCCGCGCTGCTGGACCGGCTCGTCTACACGCCGCAGCGCAATGCCAAGCTGCGGCTGCTGACGGATTACTTCCGCGCGACGCCGGACCCCGACCGCGGCTATGCGCTGGCCGCGCTCACTGACGGCCTCGCCGTGCGTCTCCCTGTCCGCCGCACCATTCTGGAGCTGATGGAGCGCCGCTTCGACGCCGAGCTGTTCCGCATGTCGCGCGACTACGTTGGCGACACCGCAGAGACCGTGGCGCTGGTCTGGCCGCGGTCCGGCGACCTGGCGGAGCCTGGAGCCTCGCCGCCGCTCGGCCTCGGCGAGGTTGCCGAGGACATCCGCATCATGGATCGCGCGCGGCTTCCCGAGCGGCTCGAAGGCTGGCTCGACCGGCTCGACGCGACCGAGCGATGGGCGTTGCTGAAGCTGCTGACCGGTGCCCTTCGCGTCGGCGTCTCGTCACGGCTCGCCAAGACGGCGGTCGCCGGCCTCGGCGTTATCGACGTGGCCGAGGTGGAGGAGGTGTGGCACGGCCTGCGCGTGCCTTACCTCGACCTGTTCGCGTGGCTGGAAGGCCGTGGCCCCCGGCCCGATGTCACGGGGGCCCCCGTGTTCCGCCCGCCGATGCTGGCACAGCCCATCGAGGAGGCCGACTGGGCGTCGATCGACCTCGCCGCGTTTGCCGTCGAATGGAAATGGGACGGCATCCGGGTCCAGCTCGCGGCGGGCCGCGGTGAGGCGCGGCTGTTCTCGCGCACCGGTGACGACATCGGCCCCGCCTTCCCCGACATCCTGATGCATGCGAGCTTCGAAGCGGTGCTCGACGGCGAGCTGCTGGTCGTCCGCAACGGTGCGGTGGCTCCGTTCAACGATCTGCAGCAGCGGCTCAACCGGCGGCTGGTGACCAAGCGGATGCTGGCCGAGTTTCCGGCTCACATCCGTTTCTACGACGCGCTTTCCCTCGACGGAGAGGACCTGCGCGCACTGCCGTTCGAGGACCGGCGGCAAAGGCTCGAGGCTTGGCATGGGCGGGTCCGGCCGCCGCGCAGCGATCTTTCCGAGCAGCTCTCCGTCCCGGACCGGTCAGCGCTCGATGCGCTCTGGAGCGGTGCCCGCGCCGCAGAGATCGAGGGGCTGATGCTCAAGCGGCAGGCGAGCCCCTACATCGCCGGCCGTCCGAAAGGCCACTGGTACAAGTGGAAGCGCGCGCCGCTCACCGTCGATTGCGTGCTGATGTACGCGCAGCGCGGCTCCGGGCGGCGCTCGTCCTACTATTCGGACTACACCTTCGGCCTTTGGAGTGGCGATGGCCACCAGGAGCTGGTCCCCGTCGGCAAGGCCTACTCCGGCTACAGCGATGCCGAGCTCGTCGAGCTCGACCGCTGGATCCGCAGCCATACGACCGAGCGCTTCGGCCCGGTTCGCGCGGTCGCGCCCGGCCTCGTGCTCGAGGTGCTGTTCGACGCCGTGCAGCGATCGTCACGGCACAAGTCCGGCGTGGCGATGCGTTTCCCCCGTATCTCTCGCATTCGCTGGGACAAGCCGGCGGCCGAGGCGGACCGGCTCGAGCAGTTGAAAGCTTTGATCAAGATGACCGATTAGCGCATTGAATTAATGATGCGATCGCGAAGCCAAGTGCTACCGATGGCCGTGCATTGGCGCTTCATTGCTCCAAATCAATTGCTTATTTCATGACGCAAGTGCAACATATGACGCTACGCGAGTACCTCCTGCCTTGCGGCGGGAAAGTATGGTTACAGTCGGGAGTTGTGCCATGAGCGAGCAAAATCGCGACCGGGCGGAGTCAGCCCCGTTTTCCTGGACGAGCCCCCTTCAGGCACCGCCATTCTGGATGGCCTTCGGTAGCTGCGCCAAGGCGACGGAGCCTGTGGCGCGCAACGCGGCCCGCATCCAGCTCGAGATGTCGAGCCTGGCGGGGACCCGCATGAAGGCGTGGTCCGGCATTCCCGAGACATTGATGCGCTGCCGTACGCCCTTCGATCTGATGCAAGCGCAGGCGGCCTTCTGGCAAGCGGCCGGCCGCGACTACATGACAGCCGGCGAGCGTGTGGCCCGCGCGTGGCGCGATGCCCGGCCGGTAGCGGGTTTCGCCGCCGCCCGGCCCGACGAGAAAGTGGAGCCGCGCGACTACATCACCTTCCGTGAGCCGAGGCCCGACACGGCCGGCGAGGATCGCCGCCATCCCGGAGAGACCCGCAAGGCGGCGTGAGCTCGAGCGTCAACCTCGTCTGCACCGGCCGCACCATCGTGCGATCGGCTTGACGCCGTGATTGCGATCGCCTCCCCTCGTCGTACCGAGAGGAGGCACGCATCATGACCAAGCATTGGGTGGGCACCTGGACCGCGACACCGGCGCCCGCCGAGGGTGTCGCACTCGCGAGCCCGACAATCCGCATGTTTCCGCGCGTCAGCATTGGAGGCGAGCGCTTGCGCGTGCGCCTGTCGAATGCGGCCGGCACCGGCGATCTCGTCATCGCCTCGACGCACATCGCGCTGCGCGGCGCCGGCGTCGCCTCGATCCGTCCCGGAACCGACCGCGTGGTCACCTTCGGTGGCCGGCACGAAGCCAAGATCGCCGCCGGCGCCTTCCTGGTGAGCGATCCCGTCGCGCTATCCGTCGCTCCTCTCGCCGACCTCGCGGTGAGCATCCATGTGCCTCGCGACCTGCCGGCCAGCTTCGGTGTGACGGGGCGCTACGCGCGCCAGCAGAATTTTCTCTCGCCGCCCGGCGATTTCACAGCCCATGAGGTCATGCATACCAGCCGCATGGTCGACGACTGGTTCT
>JBFWQN010000173.1:0-9608 GCA_050249405.1 Hyphomicrobiaceae bacterium
CTACAATACCCTGACGCGCAAGAAGGAGCGGTTCGAGCCGATCGACCCGCAGAATGTGCGCATGTACGTCTGCGGCCCGACGGTCTACGACCTTGCGCACATCGGCAACGCGCGGCCGATCATCGTCTTCGACGTGCTGTTCCGCCTGCTCCGGCACATCTATGGCGAGAGCCATGTCACCTACGCCCGAAACATCACGGACGTCGACGACAAGATCAACAATCGCGCCGTCGAGCGCTTTCCCGAGATGGAGCCGACGGCAGCCATCCGCAAGCTGACCGAGGAGACGGCGGCGCAGTTCCACAAGGACATCGCGGCGCTGGGCGTGCTTCCCCCCACGGTCGAGCCGCGCGCCACGGAGCACATCGCCGAGATGCGGCAGCTCTGCGAGGCGCTGGTCGCCAACGGCCATGCCTACGTGGCGCAGGACCACGTGCTGTTCGACGCCTCGTCGATGCCCGATTACGGCCGCCTCGCCAATCGCAGCCTCGAGGAGATGGAGGCTGGCGCCCGCGTCGACGTCGCGCCGTACAAGAAGGGCTCGACCGATTTCGTGCTCTGGAAGCCGTCGACACCCGCGCAGCCGGGCTGGCCGAGCCCGTGCGGAATTCAGACACCCGGCCGGCCCGGCTGGCACATCGAGTGCTCGGCGATGGCCGACCGCTGGCTGTGGTCGGAGCCCAAGCTGAAGGGCCTGCTGTCCGAGGCGGGCTTGGCGCGTCCGCACGTCTTCGACATCCACGGCGGCGGCATCGACCTCGTGTTCCCCCACCACGAGAACGAGATCGCGCAGTCACGCTGCGCCCACGGCACGCCCGCGATGGCCAACTACTGGGTGCACAACGGCTTCCTGCAGGTCGAGGGCGAGAAGATGTCCAAGAGCCTCGGGAATTTCGTGACGATCAATGAGTTGCTGGAGACAAATAATTTCTCTGGCCTAAAGTGGACTGGCGACGTCATCCGGCTCGCTATGCTGTCAACTCATTATCGCCAGCCAATCGATTGGACGCGAACCCGGCTTCTGCAAGCTGCGGAAACGCTGACTAAATGGAATCGCAATTCCGAAGGTTTGCGCCCTGATTGCAGAGCGGACTTTGATCCTGTCACAAAGTTTGGTGCCGATCCGAAATGCGAGAGGTTGTTAGAGATACTCGGAGACGATCTCAATACACCGGGGGCCATTGCTCATATTCATCAACTGAGTAGTCGCCCCGATAATGAAGGTGGTAGAGCCCGGACCCAAATGCACTTGGATCTGGCCTTATTGGGCATTGATTTGAGTCGTCATGCCAAAGATTGGTCGGCGAGTCTGAAGGGCGACTCGTCAATCGACACTGCCGAAATTGACAGTCGCGTGATTGCCCGCCTCGACGCCCGCAAGCGCAAGGATTTCAAGGAGAGCGACCGCATTCGCGACGAGCTTGCCGCGATGGGCATCCAGCTCAAGGATTCCAAAAACAAGGAGACCGGCGAGATCGAGACGACGTGGGAGGTGAAGCGGTGACTGCCCTGCTTCGACCTCAATCCGAATACGCCTCTGCGAGAGGCTTCATCCCTACGCCGTCATGCCCGCGCAGGCGGGCACCCACGGGCGGATTCTGCGTCTCCCCCGGCCGCTGCCGTGGGTCCCCGCCTTCGCGGGGATGACGATGTGGCCCGAAACGGTACCGCGCTGCCAATTCCGCCGATCGCCATACGCCGTCACGCCCGCAGAGGCGGGCACCTACGAGCGCTTTCAAGCTACGTGGTCCCGGCTATCGCGGGCATGACGTTCTGAAGGCGGGAGCCCACCGGGTCCCGCCCGTCGCTCGCTCTCACCTCGCGCTGCCCATCTTCTTGCCCGTGGCGCGCTCGTACTTCTCGATCTCGCCGAGGACGGCGGCCTTCGATTCGGCGCCCGCCGTCTCGTGCTTGGCGGTGGCGTCGTCGTAGCTCCACTGGCGGAGCGAGTTGGAGGCGCGCTGGAAATGCGGGTGCACGTAGCGGGCCATCAGCTCGTAGGAGCGTTTGGTCGCCTCCCAGTCCGCCCAGTTGTGCGCGAGCAGTAGCACGGCGCCGAAGCCGCCATTCGAGCCCTTCCACAGCCGCTCGAAGTGATTGATGCAGTCGTCCGGTGTGCCGATGGCCGCGAGGCCGCTCTCGATCAGGTAGTTGACCGGGTCCTCGATGCCGCCCGGGATGATCGGGAAGGTGGCGACGTCCGTGAAATACTTGGCGAAGTTCTTCAGGCCGAAGGCCATGTCGGCGCGCGCCTTCTCGCGCGTCTCGGCGACGTGCGCGAAGGTCGTGATGCGCCACTTCGAGCGGTTGGTCGTCTTGCCGGCGGCCTTCGCCGCGTCCTCGTGCATGCCCCAGTTGGCGGCGTGGCCGGCGAGGGCCTCGTCGGAGGTGCCGCCGATCGAGATCATGCCGATCCCGTGACGGCCCGACGACGTCGAGCCGACCGGCGAGCGCGACGCGGCGACCGCCATCTCCATCATCGGCTGCGAGTAGGGCACGAGCTGCAGCTTGGCCTCGACGAGATTGAACCAGTCGGTTTTTTTCGTGACCATCCGGCCCTGCATCAGCTCCATCAGAACGTCGAGGCTTTCCGCCATGCGGCGGCGCTGGTCGGCGGCCTTGAGGCCGATCTTCTCGGCGTCATAGATGAGGGAGCCCGGCCCGACGCCGAACATGGCGCGCCCGCGCGTCATGTGGTCGAGCTGCATCATGCGCGAGGCGAGCGTGAAGGGGTTGTGGTAGGGCAGCGACACCACGCCCGTGCCGAGGCGAATGTGGCGCGTCTTCGTGGCGGCGGCCGCGATGAACATCTCGGGGCAGGCGATGATCTCGTAGCCGCCGGAGTGGTGCTCGCCGATCCAGGCCTCGTGGTAGTTGAGCCGGTCGAGGTGCTCGACCAGCTCCATGTCGCGCTCGATGGCGAGCGTCGGGTTCTCGTCGAGCGGGTGGAACGGGGCAAGGAAGACGCCAGTCCTCAGAAAGCGGTCCGGCAGCGGCTGGGGCAGCATGGGCGTGGTCCTTCGGGCTCGAGCGTCGACCAGTCGGGATAAAGTCCGGACAAAAGACTAGCCGCGGATCTGCCTCGCGTCCAAGCTGCCGCTCGCGGACCGGCGCTTTTGCCCCACGCCGCTTGACCGAGGTCAAACGGCGTGGGGACGGCTCATGCCCGGCCGACCACCTCGCGGCGGCTGCGCCGAGCACCCGCGACCATCATGTACTCGGCGATGTTCTCGAGGGTGATCATGCCGACCACCCGCGCCTCGTCGTCGACGATGCCGACCATCGGCCGCCCGCTGGTCTCGAGCGCCGACACGGCGTCGGTGAGCGGAGCGCGCTGGTTGATGCTCGGCACGTCGCGCTCCATCACCTCGATGACCGGCGTCTCGGGCCCGGTTTCCGACAGCGCCTTGATCATGCCGTCACGCGTGAGCACGCCACGCAGCCGCTTGCCCCCGTCGAGGACGGGAAACTCGCGCTGGGTCGTGGTGAGCAGAAGGTCCACGGCCTGGCGCACCGTCGACTGCGTATCGAGCGTGGCGAAGGCCGTGATCGTCGCCTGCCCCATCGCAGCGCCGCGCGTCGCCTCGCCGAGCTCGACGGCATAGGCCTCCTGGCTCGCGGCCATGAACACGAAGAGCGCGATGAAGAGCAGCAGCGGATTGCCGAAGAGACCGAGGAAGCCGAGCGCGAAAGCGGCGACCTGACCGACGCGCGCCGCGATCCGCGTCGCCGATCCGCGGTCCATGCGGTAGGCCAATAGCGCGCGCAGCACCCGCCCTCCGTCCATCGGAAAGGCGGGAATGAGGTTGAACACGACGAGCATCACGTTGACGTAGGCGAGACGGGTCGCGAGGCCGATCTCGCTCAATTCGGCTGTGCGCGCGACATCGGCCTGGCTCCAGACGGCGCCGAAGACGGCGAACAGCGCCAATGCAATGACCACGTTCACGGCTGGGCCCGCCAGGGCGATCAGCAACTCCTGACCCGGCTTCTCCGGCATGCGCTCGAGACTGGCCACGCCGCCGATCGGCAGCAGCACGATATCGCGCGTGCCGATGCCGAAGCGGCGCGCGACCAGCACATGGCCGAACTCGTGGGCGAGCACGCAGGCGAACACCAGCACGATGAAGACGACCGATTCGACGGCGGCGGCCTGCCCACCGCGGCTGCCGGCGACGATGGCGATCCATCCGATGAGCAGGAAGAACGTCAGATGAATGCGGACCTCGGTGCCGGCGATCCGTCCGAGCGAAAGCGACCAACCCGTCATGTCTGCCTCGTTTTCCTGGGGTGGCCCGTCCTACGACGGCGTTGCCATCGGCCACATGGAGATGAGATGGTGATCGCCGGTCGGCAAGGCAACTCGCGGGGAGAGCGGAGCGCTCTGTGCGGACGACCGAAGCGCCGAGGATAAGGCTTGCACTGCCACACGAGCGCCGCGCGAATCGGTCATACTACGGAGGACGTCGGGGAGCCGGACATGGCAGGGCCAGGGATGAGATCGCGCTCCGGGTGGACACTGCTGGCGGCCAACGCGGCCGTGGCCGTTGTCGCTGGCGCGGCCATGCTCGCCGTGGTGTGGGTGTTCTCGTCGGAGCCGGAGGAGGGCGACGGATCGAGCTACTCGCGTGTCGCGATGTCACCGGACGACCGGAACGCGCCGCACGTCTCGATCACCCGCATCCCGCCCTTGCGGCCGAGCGTCGGCGACGACCCGCAGGAGACGCCCGAGCCCGAGGAGAGCGAGGCCGCGCCGTGGTCCACGGAAACGCGCGCCGACGTGCCGCGCGAGCCCGCACCGGCCGAGCGCTCGCTGCCGTTCCGCTGGCCGTGGTCGAAGCCCGCCGCGCCGCGCAAGCACCACACCGTGCAAAGCCGGCTCGCGGAGCTGGCTCCCGGCGCCCTGCCCCGCCTTATGGCCAAGTTCGAGGCTGCCAAGGCACCCTGGCCGCCAGCCGAGATCGCGCTCGTCGCCATCAAGGACGAGAAGGCGCTCGAGCTCTACGCCCGGCCCGCGAAGGGCTCCTGGACCCACATCCATCGCTACAAGGTGCTCGCTGCGAGCGGCAAAGGCGGCCCGAAGCTGCGCCAGGGCGACCGGCAGGTGCCGGAAGGGCTCTACCGCATAGCGCTCCTCAATCCGAACAGCTCGTATCACGTGTCGCTGCGCGTCAACTACCCGAACGCCTTCGACCGGAAGATGGCTGCCAAGGATGGCCGGAGCGACCTCGGCGGCGACATCATGATCCACGGCAAGAACCTGTCGGCGGGCTGCCTCGCCATGGGCGACGAGGCCGTGGAGGAGATTTTCGTGCTGGCGGCCAAGACGGGTCTCGCAAAGGTCAACGTCATCATTGCGCCGACGGACCTGCGCCGGAAGAAGGCACCGGAGCTGCCACCGGGGCACCCCGAGTGGCTGCCCGGCCTCTACACCGAGATCGCCGCCGCCATGTCGGGCTTCGAGGCGCCGCACACCGTGGCCGAAACGGGTGGAACCAGCTTCGCGTCGAATCTGCTGTCGCTATTCTCGAAGTAGCCTGGGTGCAGCACGACGTTCTCTACACCGGCAGCGTCAGCGAGCCGACCAGCCGCACGAGGTCGGCCTGGCGGTTGACGCCGGTCTTGTCGAAGACGCGGACGAGGTGCGTTTTCACGGTGGCGAGCGTGATTCCGAGGTGCGCCGCGGCCTCGGCGGGCTGCCTGCCCTCGACGATCAATTCCAGCACGCGCGTCTCGGCCGGGGTCAGGTCGTAGAGCAAAGCGAGCGCCGCGGCGGGCATCTGCGGTGGGGCCGCGGCCGAGGCGACGAACACGGCGGCGACGGCGCGCCGGCTCACGCCCGACGTGCGCTTCGACGGCTGCAGCGGCAGCACGTGCACCAGCGCCGGGGAGCCGTCGCGCCGCCGCACCGGAATGCCGATGCCGCGCTGCCCGAGCGTGACGAGACCTGACGCACAGCGCTTCACCGCATCGGCGAGCGCCGCTGTCGTCTGGACATGCGGCAGCGCCAGCCGTCCGCTCGCCTCGGAGATCGGATCGCGGTCACGCAACAACTCCCGGGCGGAGGCATTGGCATGTACGACGCACATATCCTCGCCGACGAGCACGATGGCCGGCAGCAGCCCGTCCAACGCCGCCTCCAGCGTCTCGGCCTCGATGCGCTTCATGTCGAGCAGGCCGGAGATCTGAATGGCCCTGCGGATGTGCGGGGCCAGCAGCCGCAACGCGCTCCGCATCGACTCTCGAAAGGGATTGGCCTCGTGTGTCCCGCAGGCGAGCCCGGCAAACAGCCCTCTCTCCAGCTTCGAGAACAGTGCGATACAATTGGTTAAGCCTTGCGGTCGCGCCCACTGCTGCACCCAGGGGTTGGCGGCCAGCGTCGCAGGCGAAACGACCTCAGAGTTGAGAATGGGCTCGTCACTCGGATACCGGCCGATCTGGGCAATCCCACCCCACGCTTCGTTGACCGCCTCACCGAAGCGATGATCCGCCATTTTTGCAATCCATTCCGGCTCTATGCCGGAGGAGACATCGAAACGAACGATCCCACTGAAAAGGTCGACCACCTGCAGCGCGACGTTGGTGGTGCCGATTCCAGAGTGGATCTCGTCGACGGCAATCTGCCATCGACTCGGATCCGTAACGCAGTCGTAGATCAGGCCGATCAGGTGCGAGGCGCGCTCGGCGGACAGCTCTCGAGGCATTTCGCTCTCCTCACACCGGCAGCGTCAGCGAGCCGACCAGCCGCACGAGGTCGGCCTGGCGGTTGACGCCGGTCTTGTCGAAGACGCGGACGAGGTGCGTTTTCACGGTGGCGAGCGTGATTCCGAGGTGCGCCGCGGCCTCGGCGGGCTGCCTGCCCTCGACGATCAATTCCAGCACGCGCGTCTCGGCCGGGGTCAGGTCGTAGAGCAAAGCGAGCGCCGCGGCGGGCATCTGCGGTGGGGCCGCGGCCGAGGCGACGAACACGGCGGCGACGGCGCGCCGGCTCACGCCCGACGTGCGCTTCGACGGCTGCAGCGGCAGCACGTGCACCAGCGCCGGGGAGCCGTCGCGCCGCCGCACCGGAATGCCGATGCCGCGCTGCCCGAGCGTGACGAGACCTGACGCACAGCGCTTCACCGCATCGGCGAGCGCCGCTGTCGTCTGGACATGCGGCAGCGCCAGCCGTCCGCTCGCCTCGGAGATCGGATCGCGGTCACGCAACAACTCCCGCGCAGAGGCATTGGCATGTACGACGCTCATATCGTCGCCGACGAGCACGATGGCCGGCAATAGCCCGTCGAGCGCAGCCTCCAGCGTCTCGGCCTCGATGCGCTTCATGTCGAGCAGGCCGGAGATCTCGATCGTGCGACGGATGTGCGGGGCGAGCAGCCGCAGGTTGGTGCGCATGGATTCATGAAACGGACGCGATTCGTGAATGCCGCACGCCAGCCCGGCAAAAAGTCGGCGGTCGAGAAATGAGAATAATGCTATGCTGTCGACCAGGCCCTGAGGGTTCCCCCATTCGCGCGCAAACTGGCTTTTCTGTAATCGCTCATTGCCAACAACCTCCGACTGACGAAGAGGCTCGTCGTTGGCAAATCGAGCGACACGTTCCGTCCCACCCCAGGCGTCGGTCGCCGCCTGTGCGTATTGTTCCATTAGCGTCAGCCAGCAGTCGGGAATGCCCGAGGTGAAATTCGCGAGTAATCGGCTGTCGGTCAGGCTTATGGCCTGCAAGACGGTAGTCGCCGTGCCCAGCTCGCCTCTGAGGGCATCGACCGCCACTTGCCAGCGTTCCGGATCCGTAACGCAGTCGTATATCAGCCCGATCAGGTACGAGGCGCGCTCGGCGGACAGCTCGTTCATCGGATCAGCTCCGGCATTCTCTGCAATCGATCGGTCGTCGTGAAATGCGATGGCTTGCATGCTGCGACCGGTTTCCCGGTAGGGCGCCAGCAGACAATGTTGGATGCTGCAATTCCAGCCCATGATGATGCAGATCAACCGATCGGTGGACGCAGTGTCGGTCGCCACCGCCTATCCTGTCGCTGAGCCTCGATGGAGGGGCCAGCCATGCTCGCATCGATGAGCTGTCCATTGTCGCGTCTCGTTTCGCCAGGGCCATTGGCGGCGCCCTCGAATCATCCGTCAAGGGTCTGTTGCGCGACAGGGATGCGCATCAACCGAACGGTTGATGTGATCACAGGACGCGAGCCGAGCCGTCAGAAGAGCTTCTGGAATTGCGCGAGCTCGGCGGCGTTGAGATCGGAGATCGCCCAAAGCTCGAGGCCACCCGCTGTCCAGCGCTGGCTGTTGTAGCCCTTCTCGGAGCGCGCGACCGCACCTCCCGGCGGGCGCGCTGCATCGGCTTCGGCTGGCCACATGAAAACGTTGATCACGTGCTGTCGTCGTCGATAGACGACCACGGCGACGCGTTGGTCGCCGAGATAGTCGAGCCTCCCTCCGACCAGCGGAAACCCTTGGCTGCCCAGGTCTTTCACGTCAGGCGAGAAGCCGACGCGGCCCGAGAACCACGGCTTCACGGTATGCCGGTCCGACGACGCCACCTGTACGGCGCTCTCCTGCGCGAGCGATCTCAGATGTGCGGTCACGACATCGTGGGCGAGCGAGCCTTGCGTCGCTTGCCTCGTCAACACGCCCCACGCGAGCGCGGCGCCGGCCAGGGCGGCCGCCGCCAGCGAGGCGGCCCGGCGCGGCCATCGGGACTGCGGGGCCACCGTACGGCTCGGCTCAGGCCGCACTTTCGCGGCCTCCGAGGCGATGTCGGCGCGAATGCGGTCGGCGAGCGACGGTGGCGCCCGTCTGTCGGCCTCGACCGAGAGTGCTTTTCGCACATCGCGCAGCCGGGCCAGAGCCGCGGCGCACACAGGACAGGTGCGCAGGTGCTCGGCCATCGATGCGCGCTCGTCGTCCGTGAGCTCCCCGTCGAAGTAGGCCCCGACCAGCTCACGCGGCTCGCTACAGCGCATCGGCGGTGCCCCCGGCCATCGATCGCAGCAGTAGCCGTCTTAATTGCTCTCTGGCGCGTGCCAGCCGGGACATCACGGTCCCGGCCGGGATGCCGACGATGTCGGCGATCTCGCGATAGGACAAGCCCTCGAGCTCGCGCAAGACCAGGATTTCACGGAATGCCTCCGGCAGCTCGGCGAGCGCGGCGTGCAGCATGCACGAGTCGCCTTTTGCAATCAGAAGCGCCTCCGCGTCGGGCTCGTCCGCGGCGATGCCGATCTCGACGCTGTCGCTGCCTTTCCGCTGGGGAAAGGCATCCTCCAGCGACACCACGTTCGACGCGCGCCGCCGGTGCGCGAGGCGGAGATAGGCGACGTTGCGCACGATCGCGAGCAGCCAGGGGCGGACATCGTCGCCCTTGAAGCTGTCAAAGTGCTTGTAGGCGCGCAGAAACGACTCCTGCACCACATCCTCCGCGTCTGGGCCCGACCGCACGATCCAGAAAGCAAGCCGATAGGCCGCATCCATGTGCACGAGCGCCAAGCGCTCGAAGCGTGACCGCTCAGTCATGCGCGTACGCCTGCCAGAGCCGCCGCCTGCCTCTCGACGAGAACGACTCGCCGACGGTGAAATTTATTCCATGAGCAACAAAC
>JBFWQN010000174.1:0-9583 GCA_050249405.1 Hyphomicrobiaceae bacterium
TCGGCCTCGCCCACTATCTTACCGTCGCCGCTTTTCTGTTCACGATCGGCATCTTCGGCATCTTCCTCAACCGGAAGAACGTGATCGTCATCCTGATGTCGATCGAGCTGATGCTGCTGGCGGTCAACATCAACCTGGTCGCCTTCTCGTCGTTCATGGGAGAGCTGTCGGGCCAGATTTTCGCGCTCTTCGTGCTCACAGTCGCAGCCGGCGAGGCTGCGATCGGCCTCGCCATCGTCGTCACCTATTTCCGCAACCGCGGCACCATCGCGGTCGAGGACATCAACATGATGAAGGGTTGATGATGCTCATCCCGTCGTCGAACTCGGAATGGACCCCCTCCTTGCCCCTTGGCGGGGAGAGGGTCAGGGGCGCCCAATGATCTACCAAGCCATCGTCTTTCTCCCCATCCTGGGCGCGCTGGTCGCTGGCCTGTTCGGTCGCGTCATCGGCGACCGCGCCTCCGAGATCATCACGACACTGTTCCTCGCCATCGCCGCGGTGCTGTCGTGGATGGTGCTCGTGCAGGTGGGCTTCGGCCACACTACGGCGAAGGTGACGCTGCTGAGGTGGGTCACGTCCGGCGACCTCGACGTGTCCTGGGGCATCCGCGTCGATACGCTCACGGCTGTGATGCTCGTTGTCGTGACGACCGTGTCGGCGCTCGTGCACCTCTACTCGATCGGATACATGCACGAGGATCCGAGCCGGTCGCGCTTCTTCGCCTATCTGTCGCTGTTCACGTTCGCCATGCTGATGCTGGTGACGAGCGACAACTTTCTCCAGCTCTTCTTCGGCTGGGAGGGCGTGGGTCTCGCGTCCTATCTGCTGATCGGCTTCTGGTATCAGAAGCCCTCGGCCAATGCCGCAGCCATCAAGGCCTTCGTCGTCAATCGTGTCGGCGACTTCGGTTTCGCGCTGGGCATTTTCGGCGTCTTCCTCGTCTTCCGCTCGATCGGCTTCGATCCCGTCTTCGCCGCCGCACCGGACATGGCCGGCAAGACCTTCGTGTTCCTCGGCTACACCGTCGACATCATGACGACGCTGTGCCTGCTCCTGTTTCTGGGCGCCATGGGCAAGTCGGCTCAGCTGTTGCTGCACACCTGGCTGCCGGATGCGATGGAAGGTCCGACGCCGGTCTCGGCCCTCATTCATGCGGCGACGATGGTGACTGCCGGCGTCTTCATGGTGGCCCGGCTTTCGCCGCTCTTCGAGCAGGCGCCGCACGCACTGGAGGTGGTGACCCTCGTCGGCTGCGCGACGGCATTTTTCGCTGCGACCGTCGGCCTCGTGCAGAACGACATCAAGCGGGTGATCGCCTATTCGACGTGCTCGCAGCTCGGTTACATGTTTGCGGCCTGCGGCCTCGGTGCCTACTCGGCGGGGGTGTTCCACCTGTTCACGCACGCCTTCTTCAAGGCCCTCCTGTTCCTCGGCGCGGGCTCCGTCATCCACGCCATGCATCATGAGCAGGACATGCGCCACATGGGTGGCCTCAAGCGCCATATCCCCACCACGTGGGCGATGATGTTGATCGGAACGCTGGCGCTGACCGGCGTCGGCATTCCCGGCTTTATCGGCTTCGCCGGCTTCCACTCGAAGGATGCCATCATCGAGGCGGCCTATGCCGGTCACACACTCCATAACTACGCTTTCTGGGCGCTCGTCGTGGCGGCGTTCATGACCTCGTTCTACTCGTGGCGCTTGATGTTCATGACATTCCATCAATCGCCGCGCTGGGGCGATCATGCTCACGGGCATGCCGCGGCACACGACGACGCGCATGGCCACTCAGCGGGGCATGGCGACGGGAAAAAGCACGGCCACGACGATCATCACGCGCATGAGCCGCACGAGAGCCCGTACGTGATGCTCGTGCCGCTGTTCGTGCTTGGCGTCGGTGCCATCGTCGCCGGCTACTCCTTCAAGGAGTACTTCATCGGCCACGATTACGCTGCGTTCTGGGGCAAGGCGCTGAAGCTGGACGGCAAACAGGCCGGCCACATCATGCACGCCATGCACGAGGTGCCGCACTGGGTGGGCTGGGCGCCGTTCGTCGCCATGTCGGCCGGTCTCGCGCTGGCCTACCTCTACTACATCGTGGCACCGGGCCTGCCGGCGGCCACAGCTCGCGCGTTCAAGCCGATCTACCTGTTCTTCCTGAACAAGTGGTACTTCGACGAGCTCTACGACTGGCTCCTCGTGAGGCCCGCGTTCTGGATCGGGCGCGCCTTGTGGAAGGGCGGCGACGGTGCAGTGATCGACGGCACCATCGACGGCACGGCAGCGACGGTGACGCGCGTCACGGGGCAGGTCGTGCGGTTGCAGACGGGCTATGTCTACCACTACGCGTTCGCCATGCTGATCGGTCTGGCGGCGATCATTAGCTGGTTCGCGTGGGGCCTCGGGGGAGCACGATGAACCTCGCCGTGAGCAACATACTTTCGCTCGTCACGTTCCTGCCGGCACTCGGCGCGCTCGGCATCGCGACTCTCAATCGCGAGGCCAAAGGCAATGCCCGCTGGATCGCGCTGTGGACGACGCTCGTCACCTTCGCGGTGTCGCTGCTGATCTGGACCAATTTCGACAAGTCCAATCCAGGCTTCCAGTTCATCGAGGAAGCCGCCTGGCTCGGACCGATCAAGTACAAGATGGGCGTCGACGGCATCTCGATGCTGTTCGTGATCCTGACGACGTTCCTGATGCCCCTTTGCATCCTGGCGAGCTGGGAGTCGATCGAGGAGCGCGTCAAGGAGTACATGATCGCGTTCCTGCTGCTCGAGACGCTGATGATCGGCGTCTTCTGCGCCTTGGACATGGTCCTCTTCTACCTGTTCTTCGAGGGCGGCCTCATTCCGATGTTCATCATCATCGGAGTGTGGGGCGGCAACCGGAGGGTCTACGCGAGCTTCAAGTTCTTCCTCTACACGCTGCTGGGCTCGGTGCTCATGCTGCTCGCCATGATGGCGATCTACCTGCACGCGGGCACCACCGACATCCCGACGCTGATCGAGAAAGCAAACCTGCCGGTCGCCTGGCAGACGTGGCTCTGGCTCGCGTTCTTCGCCTCGTTCGCGGTGAAGATGCCGATGTGGCCCGTGCACACGTGGCTTCCTGATGCACACGTCGAGGCGCCGACGGCGGGCTCCGTGATCCTGGCCGGCATCCTGCTCAAGATGGGTGGATACGGCTTCCTGCGGTTCTCGCTGCCGATGTTCCCGGTGGCCTCGGTTGAGCTCGCGCCCTTCGTCTTCACGCTGTCGGTGGTCGCGATCGTCTACACCTCGCTCGTGGCGCTGGCGCAGGTCGACGTGAAGAAGCTGATCGCCTACTCGTCGGTGGCCCACATGGGCTACGTCACGATGGGCATCTTCACGTTCAATCAGCAGGGCATCGACGGTGCCATCTTCCAGATGCTGTCGCACGGGCTCGTATCGGCGGCACTCTTCCTCTGCGTCGGTATCGTCTACGACCGCATGCACACGCGCGAGATCGCGGCCTACGGCGGCCTCGCCGAGCGCATGCCGATCTACGCGGCCGTCTTCATGGTGTTCACGATGGCCAATGTCGGCCTTCCGGGCACATCAGGCTTCATCGGCGAGTTCCTGACGCTGCTCGGCGCCTTCAAGGCCAACACCTGGGTTGCCTTCGTCGCAACCTTCGGCGTCATCCTGTCGGCGGCGTATGCGCTATGGCTCTACCGGCGGATGATCTTCGGCGTGCTCGACAAGCCGTCGCTGAAGGCGATCACAGACATGGGGCCGCGGGAGATCATGGTGATGGCGCCGCTGGTCATTCTCACGCTGCTGTTCGGGTTCTATCCGGCACCGATCCTCGATGTGACGGCGCAATCCGTGAAAAGGCTCGTCGTGCAGCACGAGCAGGCCGTGAAGACGCAGCGGTCGGCCGCAATTCCAGTCCAGCGCAACTGAGACGAGAAATCCGGCGGCGGCCGACCGTTCGGCCGCCACGAGCGAGAACGAGGCCGCGCGCCTGACTGCCCGGAGCGGCACAAGGCGACAGCAGCCGAAGACCGAGCGAGACCGTCATGCCCGCTGCCCTCGAAGCCTATGCACCGCTCCTACCCGAGATCGTCCTGGTGCTCGGCGCGCTGGCATTGCTGATCTATGGCGTGTTCCGGCCGGATACGGACGGTGAGGCCGCCGGCATCGGCTGGCTGGCGCTGCTCGTGCTCGCAGGGGCCGGATGGATGGTGACGCAGGCGGCAGCGCCCGTCGCGCTGTTCTCGGGGGCGTTCATCGACGACGCGTTTGCGCGGTTCGTGAAGCTGCTGATTCTCGCCGGCGCCGGGGGAGCCCTTGTCCTGTGCTTCGACGAGCTCAAGGCACGCTCGGCGTTCAAGCTCGAATTTCCGATCCTGCTGCTGTTTGCCACCGCCGGCATGTTCATGATGGCATCGGCCGGCGATCTCATCGCGCTTTATCTCGGTCTCGAGCTGCAGAGCCTCGCCCTCTACGTCGTGGCCGCCATCCGCCGTGACGACGTGAAGTCGAGCGAGGCGGGCCTCAAGTATTTCGTGCTCGGCGCGCTGTCGTCGGGAATGTTGCTCTACGGGGCGTCGCTTCTCTACGGTTTCGCCGGGACGACGACCTTCTCGGGCATCGCGACCGCCGCTGCTGCAGCCGGTGCCGGGCAAAACATGCTGCTCGTGTTCGGCCTCGTGTTTCTGCTCGTCGGCATTGCCTTCAAGATCTCGGCGGTGCCGTTCCACATGTGGACGCCGGATGTCTACGAAGGGGCGCCGACGCCGGTGACGGCCTTCCTCGCCGCCGCACCAAAGGTGGCGGCGATGGCGCTGTTCGTGCGTGTCGTCGGCTCGGCGCTGCCCGGCGTGAAGCCGCAATGGCAGCAGATCGTGATTTTCCTGGCGGTCGCTTCCATGCTCGTGGGTGCCTTCGGCGCCATTGGGCAGACGAGCATCAAGCGGCTGATGGCGTACTCGTCGATCGCCAACATGGGCTACGCACTGGTGCCGCTTGCGGCAGGCGGGACGGAGGGCGTGCAAGGCGTGCTCGTCTATCTCGCCATCTACATCGTCATGACGCTCGGCGCCTTCGCCTGCATCCTGTCGATGCGCCGCGACAGCGGGCCGGTGGAGACCATCGACGAGCTGGCAGGATTGTCGCAGACCAATCTCGGCATGGCATTCGCGCTCGGCATCTTCATGTTCTCGCTCGCCGGCATCCCACCGCTCGCGGGCTTTTTCGCCAAGTGGTATGCGTTCCTGCCGGCGGTGAAGGCGGGTCTCTACTGGCTGGCAGTGGTCGGCGTGGTGGCGAGCGTGATCGGTGCCTACTACTATCTGCGCATCGTCAAGCTGATGTTCTTCGACGAGGCCAAAGCGCCCTTCCTGCCGGTTCGCGCCAAGGAAGGTGCGGTGATGGCGGTGGCCGTGCTGCTGATCGTCGTGTTCGGCATCCCGGCGATCGGCTCGTTCCTGGCGGCGCCGCTGGTCGAGGCCGCGGGAATCGCGGCGCAGTCGGTGCGCTAAGCGCCGCGCAGCGAGAGGCGGCCACCTGGAGCTCAGCCGAGGCGCTGCCCGACTTGACCGGCGCCGTCCCGAGGCGCACCTTTCCGTTCATGACGGAATTGCCCTCAGCCCGCGCGCAGAGCAGCGCAGAGTTTCTCGGCGCCAGCGGGCCGCGCCTCGCGGAGCTTTGCACGGCTTGCGGGCTTTGCTTCACGGCCTGTCCCATGACAGCGCACGTGCCGACCCTCACCGGAGCCGATGCGCGCACGGTGACCGAGGGTCTGCGCCGCCTTGCACGCGGGGAGCCCGGACCGGCAGAGACAATCGCCTGGGTCGGCGCTTGTGCGCGCAGCGGCCTCTGTGTCGCGTCCTGCCCCGAGCGCGAGAAGGGCCTCGATGCCATGCTGCTGGTGCGCATCGCCAAGCAGCAGGCCATCAATACGACGCATCAGCTCGAGGCGAAGCGCGACGCGCATGCCTTTCCACGGGTCAAGACGTTCGCACGGCTGCAACTCACCGACCGGGAGCTCGACGAATGGCTGTGAGCGGGAATGCCGGCGCCGGCAATCGCGTCACGTTCTGGTTCGGCTGCAACATGCTGCGCCATGCCGAGCTGATCCGCCTGTCGATGCAACTCCTCGAGCGGGCCGGCTACGACGTGACCGCCGCGGGAGGACCTGGCTACTGCTGCGGCACCCCCTATGACCACACGCCGGATGCGGCAAGCGTCATGGCTGGCCGCACGGTTGCCCGCTTCAACGAGGCTGCAGACGGCCAGGGGCGCGGCACGGTCGTAACGTGGTGCCCGTCCTGCCACATGCACATGTCGGACATCATGGCGCCGGGCAACGAGGCCCGCTTCGGAATCGCCCACGTCACCGAGATGCTGGCTGGCGCTGCCGATCAGCTGGCGCCACTCATGACGCGGCCGGTGAAGCGGCGCGTCATGCTCCACCGCCACATCGGCTTCGCGGCGACGCACGTTCCGGTCGACGAGCGCGTGTCGGCGCTGCTGGGGCGCATTCAGGGGCTCGAGGTCGTCGCGGGGCCTGCAGTGCCAGGGCATATGTGCTCCTCGCTCGGCGCGGTGCCCGGAGCACTGAAGCCGCATCTCGAGGCTACGCTCGACGCCGCGCGCGTAGCCGGCTGCGACACGCTCGCTACCATCTTCCACTCCTGCCACCGGGAAATGGTGCCGCTCGATGGCCGCGACGGATTATCCGTTCGCAACTGGGTGCACCTCGTGGCCGAGGCGATGGGGCTCGCGGCGGAGGACGCCTACCTCGGATGGCGCAACGGCACGCCTCCCGATCCGGCGGCCATCGAGCGCGCCGACCCGCGGCTCTACGAGAAGCTGATCGCGCCTGAGCTGAAGAAGCCGGCGGCGATTTGACACCGACGGCTGGCGAGGCGATCGTGCCTCATGGGTGGGCTCAGCGATCCTCACCGCTCTGACCGGATCAGGCGCACGCTCCTGAGCACGGCCACAAGCCTCGGCGCAGCCCTGAAGGTGAACCATGCGGCGAGCAGCAGCGCCGTGAGCAACGCCACCTCGTCGAATGGCTTTGCCTTGAGGAGCGGCGCCAGCAGCATGGCGAACAGGACCAGCCTGATCACGTTGTCCGGGATTTCCGCGGGCCAAGCCTGTCGCGAAGCCCGATAGACGAAGTATTTGATCCATCGCGAGATCGCGTGCGCAACCAGGGCGATGGCGCCGGTGATGGACACTGGGACCACGACGACGAAGGCGGCGGCACGTGCCATCTGCAGCACGGCGTAGAGCCAGACGCGCGTTTGCTTGTCGACGCGATTATACAGGATGTAGACGCCGTGCAGCGCCAACAGGGCACTGAGCCATGCGGCGATCGTCGTGACGGCCGGCAGCCAAGTCTGCTGGATCACGGCAATTCCGGCGATGCCAAGTCCAGCCGCCCACAGCCAGGCTTGGATCACCGAGTTCCGCACCGATACGAGATGATATTCCTCCGTCAGCACGGGATTGGCCTCGTAGCGCTCGGCGACCTTGTCGTTATCGACATAGCCCTGCTCGTAGATCGTCCAGAAGGAGAGGATCAGCAGCAGCAAGCCTGCCGCATGCGAGGCAAGCGAGGAGAGCGTGCCCGTTGTCAGCGCGACGGAGGCGAGGAGCCAAAGCATGTAGTCGTCGCCGAGTATCGAGCGCTGCACGAAGCCGAGATTGGCCCGCTTCACCCGATGCGTGTACACGATCGGAAGGTAGACTCCGGCGTGTGCGGGCACGAACCGTGCGCCCGGCCATTTCACGAGCAATGGCTTGCGGCATTGGGCCAGCAGGTCGCGGTCGTCGAGGGAATCCGTAACGACGGTAGCGCGCGCAATCGCATCGCGGCCTATGGCGTCACTGAGCTTGGCGAGCTTCCCGGCGCGCCGGTCCGCAAAGCTGCCCATTGCGCTTGCGACCAGTCGGTGACGGCCGAGTTGCATCGCCTCGACGAGCGGGCGCACGATGGGATCGAAGCCGAGGGTCGCGACGGTGAGATCCGTGCGCTTCTCCGACAGCTTTCTCAGCCGGTCATTGGTGTTTCCTGCGGCGAGCTGGACGGCCCGCTTGCGCCATCGTCGCAAGGCAAAAGGCACGAGCGCCGCCACTCGGACGCGCCACGCATCGCGCGTTTGGCGTCCGCCTGTGAGCAGCCATGGGCGCAGAATGTCCAACATCACGAACAACAGCCGCCCGAGCAGGCCCGGCGCTGCGGTGTCGATGAAGTCCTCGGTGCTGTTTCGCAGATAAAGCGTCTCGTCCAGGTCCACGATGAGCGGCCCGGAATGGTCCGCGATGGCCCGCTCGGCCGCCTCTGCCGACTGCGTCCAGTTCTCGGCTGCAACATGCGTGGCCATGAGTCCCTCCAGACGGGTGGCTTTCGAAGCGTGGGCGGTAGAGGCCGGGCTCGGCTCATGGAGCTGCGACGTGACTTCAATCCTTCTGTTGACGGGTCACACAGACTGTTCCTCGTTTTTCCAGCTCGACCAGCAAGCCTTTGCGGTGTGCTGTCGTTCCGTGAAAATACGTAATAGTTTCAAGAGTTTGTAAGCCGAGATTGCACCAGAAGATCTCAAAGTCAAGCCTGAGGAACGATGGTAGCAGCGACTGATCGCGTGCACGGAATAGCCGGCCGGACGCGCCCGCGGTGGCCGTGTCGAGCGCATGAGCTGGTCGGCAGCGCCCCTGGCCGATCTGCCAAGGGTCTAATTGCCACCGAAGCGAATGTTTCCCGGGGACGCGCGAAATATTCGGCCGCAGGGTGCGGCGGACGATGGCACTGGCCGTTTCGGCAGCTGTTTCAGCCACCCGCAGCGATCGCTGCCTTGATCAGGGCCTGCCTTCGGGTCTCGACATCCCCGCGCAGGCGGGGACCCACGGCGGGTGAGAGGCGGCCATTGACACCCTGAAAAGCTCCCTCCGACGCCGTGGGTGCCCGCCTGCGCCGGCATGACGGGGAGACTACACGCGGATGATGCGCTGGCGGTTTCAGCAGTCGCCTCACCCACCCGCCGCGATCGCCGCCCTGATCAGGGCCTTCGCCTCCGGGCTGTCCCACTCGGCGGGGCCGACGAGGCGGCCGATCTCGCGGCCCTTGGCATCGAGCAGGAGCGTGGCCGGCATGCCGATGGCTTTGAGGCCCGAATGGATACGCACCGTCGGGTCGGCATAGACGCCGAGCTTCGTCACCGGTTTGGGCGGCCGGCTCAGCCGTTGCAGACGCGTTACGGTCGCGGGGCCGAAATCAATGACCCGGGCGTTCGGATTCGGCATGCATCGGGAATCATGGCATCGCCATGCCACGGTATAATCGCGGTGACTAATAGCGGGGCATATAATGCTACATAGACCGGCGCTCGGCATTGCAATCTTATTTGTAGCCTGTGGGTGCTCCATTCGCCCGACTCCCGACGATCTCTCTGAGCTTCCCACAGAAGAAATCGTGCGAACAGCACGGTGCGAGGTTAAGCAGGCGGTATATAACGAGATAAAAGAGAGTCTAAATAAAAATGGGCTAGAGAACGTGAACCCAGAGCGGGTCTTGTACCAGCCGGAGTTTTCAATGGTTGAGC
>JBFWQN010000175.1:0-9526 GCA_050249405.1 Hyphomicrobiaceae bacterium
GGGTGATCGTGGCGGCCATATGCTTCGTTCTCGGCTTTACCACCGTGTTCGTCGGCCTCGGCGCGGGCGCCTCTGCTTTCGGCCAGATCATCCAGGTATGGAAAGCCGAGCTCGCGATGCTGGCCGGCCTCGTGATCGTGCTGTTCGGCCTGCATTTCCTCGGGATTCTGCGCATCCCGCTATTGTATCAGGAGGCGCGCTATCACACCGAGATGCAGGGCGCGAGCTATCTCGGCTCGTACCTGATCGGCCTTGCCTTCGCCTTCGGCTGGACACCGTGCGTCGGCCCGATCCTCGCCACCGTGCTGACCGTGGCGGCGAACGAGGCGAGCCTCGCGACGGGGGTGAAGCTGCTCACGGCCTACTCGCTGGGCCTCGGCATTCCGTTCGTGCTGGCTGCCGTCGCGATCGGGCCGTTCATGGGCTTCATGAAGCGCTTCCGCCGGCATCTCGGCGCGGTCGAGAAGGTCATGGGTGCAGTGCTGGTGGTGACGGGCCTGCTCTTTGCGGGCGAGGCGCTGGGCTGGGCTCGGGGCGGCCTCGTCCGGATGGCGCCGTTCCTGGCCGGTGCCGGCGGCTGGATCGGTCTCGCGCTCGTCGTCGGCGGGCTGATGCTCGTCGTCCGCCGGGTGCAGGCGCAGCGGCTGGCCGGTCTCGCGGTGCTCGTGCTCGGCATGACCCTGATGGGCGGATCGATCAACGTTCTTGGCCAATGGCTGATCGAGAACGTGCCGATCCTCGGCCAGCTCGAGGAGGCCACGACCTCGAAATCGCTGCAGACCGATATCCTGAAGCAGGGCGCCAAATAGACAGCGGAAAATGGGCAGGCCCGGTGGCCTGCTCGAGACGAGAGGTTGGCCATGTTCCGTCAGATCGCCCTCACCATCGCCGGGTCGGACAGCTCGGGCGGTGCCGGGATACAGGCTGATCTCAAGACGTTCGGCGCGCACGGCGTCTACGGCGCCTCCGTGATCTCAGCGCTCACCGCTCAGAACACCCGGGGCGTGCAAGGCGTGCATGCGGTGCCGGCCGCGTTTGTCGCCTCCCAGTTGGCCTCGGTTCTGGGCGATCTCGACGTGCGCGCCGCCAAGACAGGCATGCTGGCCGATGCGGCGATCATTCGCGCCGTGGTCGATGGGCTCGCCGGCGTGCCGGCGCTGCCCCTCGTCGTCGATCCCGTGATGGTCGCGACCAGCGGCGACCTGCTGCTCGCGCGCGAGGCCATCGATACGCTGCGCACGGCTCTCGTCCCCCGAGCGCTTCTTCTCACTCCGAACCTGCCGGAAGCCGCGGCGCTGCTCGGCGAGCCGATCGCCACCGATGAGGACGACGCGCGGCGCCAGCTGTCACGGCTGGCGGCGCTGGGTGCCCGCGCGGTGCTGCTCAAGGGTGGTCACGGCACAGGCGACGAGGCGGTCGATCTGCTCGCCATCGACGGGCGGATCGTGCGCTTGTCGGCGCCGCGCATTCCGACGCGCAACACGCACGGCACCGGCTGCACCCTGGCGGCCGCGATCACCGCGCGCCTCGCCCAGGGCCGAGACCTCGAGACGGCTGTCCGTCAGGCGAAGGCCTATGTGCATGCCGCCATCGCGAGCGGTCGCGATCTGGGTGTCGGCGGCGGCAATGGACCCGTCGACCATCTTGTCGCGGGCGCTTGGACTGCCTGATCCGGCTGGATGTCGGCGCTGCGCCGAGTGCCACCTACCAACAAGTGGCGCATCTGCAACTTACGGGTTGAATTGCCGCCGGGTGCTTATCGCGATCGCGGACAGCGCATATGGTCCGTCACTGCTTGGGGGAGATTGCTGGACAGGCTCATCGTGTCCATCTGGCGGTCTTGGAGAGGGCCGGTGCGAAGCATTTTCGCGCCGGCCGCTTTTTTTGAGCGGTGGCCGAGCGGCATGGCGGGCCGGCAAGGGTGCGGGAGGCCGCACCCGATGCCTGTTGGCCATTGGCAGTGAGGGGAATGCGAGAGGCTTCCCCTGCTTGGCGCAATCGAGGCGCCCGCGATGTGCCGGGGGGCTCCACCTCGGCCGGGGCTACCTCACTTGATCGGCGAGAACGTCGCAGCGGTGAGAATTTTCGTCTCCTGCCGCTCCATGGGCGTCGGCGTCTTCGGTGGCCAGATGCCCATCTCGATCGCCTTCTTGCGGGTGGCGACACGCTCGTCGAGGCTCTTGTAGGCCCAGATGTGCACCCACTGGTTCAAGCTGCCGATGTCAGACGTGAACACCCCGATCAGCGGCGACAGCTTCAGGCGCTCGGGGAGCTGCTTCTCCCAGTTGGCGGCCATCTGCGGGATGGTGCCGGCCTTCATGGTGTAGGTCCGCATCTCGAAGTACGGACCGTGATTGGACGGCACGACCTTCGGCGAGAACGGCAGCGGCTCGAGGATGTCCGACTTCATGTCGGTGATGAACTCGGACGTCTTCGGCGGCCAGATGCCGGCCTTGACCACCTCGGCGCGAATGCGGGCGCGCTCGTTGGTGTCCTTGTACTCCCAGACGTGGATCACCTGGTTGAGCGGGCCGATCTCGGTCATCCAGAAGGCGGTGAGCGGCGAGTAGGCGAGCCGCTTCGGCAGCGCCTCGTCCCACCGCTTCAGGAACTCGGGCAGCGTGCGCGGCTGCAGCGTGTAGGTGCGGAACTCGTAGATCATGCGGGCGTCCTCCAAGGTTGCGCGCCGGAGCTTAGCGCAGGCGGACGGCTTGTCGCGCGGTGAAATGGTGTGCCGGCTCCCGCGGTGCGATAGCGGCGTTGGAGTTCGGTCACTGCTGGTATGTGCACCCGCTCGCGCGCACGCTGGAGGTGCTGGCTCGTCAGGGCGGCAAGTGGCTGCTGGCGGCAACCTTCAAGGACGCCGATCCCGTGTCGGCGTCGCCGTTCGAGGCGCACGCCTTCGCGCTCGACGGACTTTGGGCGCCCGAGGGCTGAGTCCGGCGGCCGGCACGGCGCATCGCCTTGCGCGGTCCGGTCCCGAGGCCTAGGTGTAGGGAGACCGGCGATACCGCTCGCGGCGGCATGCCCTACTCCCCGGAGGTTTCCATGGACAAGAAGGTCATCACCCTCCTGAAGACCCAGTGCTTCATCGACGGCAAATGGGTGGGCACGCCGGAAATTTCTGTCACCAATCCGGCCACGGGCGACGAGATCGCCAAGGTGCCGCGCCTCGGCACAGCCGAGACGAAGATGGCCATCGATGCAGCAGAAAAGGCGTTCGGGCCGTGGAGCCGGATGCTCGCCAAGGAGCGCGCGGCGATCCTGCGCAAGTGGTTCGACCTGCAGATTGCGCACGCCGACGAGCTTGCGCTGCTGCTGACCAGTGAGCAGGGCAAACCGTTGCCCGAGGCACGTGGCGAGATCATCTACGGCGCCTCGTTCACCGAGTTCTACGCCGAGGAGGCCAAGCGCATCTATGGCGAGACCATCCCGACCTTCAAGCAGGGCACGCGGATCGTCGTCATCAAGCAGCCGCTGGGCGTGATCGGCGCCATCACGCCGTGGAACTTCCCGCACGCCATGATCACGCGGAAGGTGTCGCCCGCTCTGGCGGCCGGATGCACGGTCGTGTGCAAGCCGGCGACCGAGACGCCGCTCACCGCGCTGGCGCTGGCCGAGCTGGCACGGCAGGCCGGCATGCCGCCGGGTGTGTTCAACGTCATCACAGGGAAGTCGGCCGAGATCGGCAAGGAGCTGACCACCTCGCCGAAGGTGCGCGGCATCACGTTCACGGGCTCGACCGAGATCGGCAAGGTGCTGATGGCGCAGTCGGCCTCCACCATCAAGAAGGTGGAGCTCGAGCTCGGCGGCAATGCGCCGTTCCTCGTCTTCGACGACGCCGACATCGACAAGGCGATCGAGGGCGCGATGGCGTCCAAGTACCGCAACGCCGGCCAGACGTGCGTCTGCGCCAACCGCATGCTGGTGCAGGAAGGCGTCTATGACGAGTTCGTCGAGAAGCTCGCCAAGGCGGCGGCGGCGATGAAGGTCGGCAATGGCATCGAGACCGGTGTCGCGCAGGGACCGCTCATCAACACGGCGGCGATCGAGAAGGTCGAGGAGCACATCCAGGACGCGGTGTCCAAGGGCGCGAGGATCGTCACCGGCGGCAAGCGGCATGCGCTGGGCGGCACGTTTTTCGAGCCCACTGTGCTGGCCAACGTCACGCCCGACATGAAATGCGCGCGGGAGGAGACGTTCGGCCCCGTCGCCCCGGTGTTCAAGTTCAAGACCGAGGCCGAGGGCGTGGCGATGGCCAACGACACCGAGTTCGGGCTCGCATGCTACTTCTATGCGCGCGACATCGGCCGCGTCTGGCGCGTCGCGGAGGGCCTCGAGTACGGCATGGTCGGCATCAACGAGGGCATCATCTCCACCGAGCTGGCGCCGTTCGGCGGCGTCAAGGAATCGGGGCTGGGCCGCGAGGGCTCGTCCCACGGCATCGACGGGTTCGTCGAGCTCAAGTACATGCTGATGGGCGGGCTGTAGGCGTCTGACCCCCTATGACTAGTCGTGCCGTCATCGCCGCTCTCGAGGCTGACGGCTGGCAGCAGGTGGCGCAGAAGGGTAGCCACCTGCAATTCAAGCATGCGTCGAAGCCCGGCCGTGTCACAGTTCCCCACCCGCGCCGGGATATCCCGCTGGGCACGATCAAGTCGATCGAGCGACAGTCAGGGCTCAAGCTGAGGTGAGACGTGCCAGGCTACTTCGCCGTGATCCATAAAGACCCGGACAGCGACTACGGCGTGTCGTTTCCGGACCTGCCTGGGTGCATTTCTGCTGGAACGACCCTCGACGATGCATCGACTATGGCTGCGGAAGCGTTGTCGCTGCATATCGAGGGATTGATCGCCGATGGGGAAACGTTGCCAACTCCGTCACCGTTGGATGTCATTGCCGGCTCGAAAGAGGCCGGCGATGCCGTTGCGATCCTGCTGATCGAAGCGCAACCAGCCCTGCAAGCGACGGCATGAGCATGAACCCCGACGAGATGAAGCGCCGCGCGGCGGAAGCGGCAATCGAGCTGGTGGAGCCCGGCATGCGGCTCGGGCTCGGCACCGGCTCCACGGCTCGGCATTTCGTCGATCTCCTCGGCGCACGCGTCGCGTCGGGGCTCGACGTGCTGTGCGTGCCGACCTCGAACGCGACCCGCATCCAGGCCGAGAGCTTGCACATCCCGCTCACGACGCTCGATGAGACGCCCGACCTCGATCTCACGGTGGACGGCGCGGACGAGCTCACGGACGATCTGCAACTCATCAAGGGTGGCGGCGGTGCCCTGCTCCGCGAGAAGATCGTGGCGCTCGCCTCGGACCGGATGGTGGTGATCGCCGACCTTTCGAAGCGGGTGGCCCGGCTCGGTGCATTCCCGTTGCCGGTCGAGATCGTGCGCTTCGGATGGCGCTCGACCGAGGAGTGGGTGCGCTCGTGCGTCGAGGAGGCGGGCTGCTCCGGCGCGGTCAGGATGCGGCTGACGTCCGAGGGCGCGCCCTACATCACGGACAACGGCAACCACATTCTCGATTGCGCGCTCGGTCGGATCGAGGATGCGGAGCTCCTGCAGGACCTCCTGAAGTCGGTGCCGGGCGTCGTCGAGACCGGGCTTTTCCTCGACGTTGCCGACACGGCCTTCGTGGCCGACGGCAACGGCGTGGTGACGCTGCGGGCTCCGGCCGGGGCTTGAGGAAGGCGCCCGGTTGCGACCGATGCTCGAAATGAATGCCGCGCCCGCCAAGGCGCATTGATGCCGTGATCGAAGAACCAAGACGCAATCTCCGAAGGCGCTCTCCATGACCCATTTCGACTACGACCTCTTTGTCATCGGTGCCGGGTCGGGCGGGGTTCGCGCCGCGCGCATCGCGGCAGCTCACGGGGCAAGAGTCGCGATCGCCGAGGAATACCGGTACGGCGGGACCTGCGTGATCCGGGGCTGCGTGCCGAAGAAGCTGCTCGTCTATGCGAGCCGCTTTCGCGACGATTTCGAGGATGCGGCAGGCTTCGGATGGACCGTCGGCGAGAGCCGCTTCGACTGGACGACGCTGATCGCCGCCAAGGATAAAGAGATTGCGCGCCTCGAGGGCATCTACAAGCGCAACCTGGAGCGCGTCGGCGTCACCACCTTCGATAGCCGGGCCGTGCTCGAGGGGCCGCACACGGTGCGCCTCGTGAAGCCGCACAAGACGGTGCGCGCCAAAACCATCCTGATCGCCACCGGCGGCTGGCCGAATGTCGATGCGGAGCTCGAGGGCGCCGAGCACGCCATCACGTCGAACGAGGCTTTCCACCTGAAGGAGCTGCCGCGGCGCGTCGTGGTCGCCGGGGGCGGCTATATCGCGGTCGAGTTCGCGGGCATCTTTGCCGGTCTCGGCGCGGAGACGACACTCGTCTATCGGGGGCCGAAAATCCTGCGGGGCTTCGACGAGGACCTTCGCGACGTGCTCATGGAGGAGCTGCCGCGGCGAGGCATTCGAGTTGTCACGGAGAAGGTGTTCACGCGCATCGAAAGGACGGCGGGCGGTCTCGTCGGTCATGTGACTGGGGGTGACAAGCTCGAGGCGGACCAGATCATGTTCGCCATCGGCCGCAGCCCCAATACGAAAGGACTTGGCCTCGAGGCCGCGGGCGTGGAGGTTTCACGCGGTGGCGCCATCAAGGTCGACGCGCGCTCGCGCACCAGCGTGGAGAGCATTTACGCCGTCGGTGACGTGACGGACCGTGTCAATCTCACGCCGGTCGCCATCCGTGAGGGGCATGCTTTCGCCGACAGCATGTACGGCGGCAAGCCGTGGAGCACGGACTACGACATGATCCCGAGCGCCGTCTTCTCGACGCCGGAGCTCGGCACCGTCGGCATGACCGAGGCAGAGGCTCGCGCCGCGCATCCCGAGATCGACATCTACAAGGCACGATTTCGGCCCATGCGCGGCACCATCTCGGGCCGCGAGGAGCGCATGCTCATGAAGCTCGTGGTGGCGGCCAAAGGAGGGCGCGTCCTCGGTTGCCACATCGCCGGTCCGGACGCCGCCGAGATGGTGCAGATCGCGGCCATCGCCATGCGAATGGGGGCCACCAAAGCCGATTTCGATGCCACCATGGCGCTGCACCCGAGCGCAGCCGAGGAGCTGGTCACGATGCGCGAGAAGTGGACCCCGCCCAAGGCCTGAGGCGCGGCCCCGAGGCAGCGAGGCGATCACGCTCGCAACACATGCTGGAAAACATTCAAGTCGGTCTTCCCCGAATCAGCAATTGCTGCCAGACGGGTATCCACAAGGGGATGACTCGCGGGGGCAGCATATGTTCGGAAAGATCATGGCTAAGGCTGCGGCAGTGCTCCTGCTGACGGCCTCGGGCTTCGGCGCAGCCGTCGCTCAGAATTACGACGGCTCGGGCCTCGTCAAATTCGGCGTGTTCGGCCAGGGTACATGGCTCGACGTCGATCAGACACTGCCAGTCGCTGCCTCATCGTCGCCAAGCGGGTTCGCTGGTGGCGTCTCGGCCGGCTATGATCTGCGCATCCGTGATTACTTCCTTCTCGGTCTCGAGATCGATGGCAGCTTCGGTGATGTGCGCGCGCGCGCAGCGGACACGGACTACGGCTTCGATTATCTGCTGACGGCGCGCGGGAGGCTCGGGACGTACCTGCGCCCGGGTTGGTTGCTCTACGGCACGGCTGGCATCGGTTTCCTCGGCACGGAAGCACAGCTGCCGGGCAATACCCAGCAAGGAACAAAGGCCGCGGAAACGCTGACCGGCTTCGTCGGCGGCGTCGGCACCGAGATTGATGTCTACAATCACTTCATTCTGTTCGGCGAGTATCTCTACGGCAACTTCGGTGACCGCTCCTTCACGCTCGTCGATCCGCGACTCGGCCCGATCAATCCCAACACGGGTAACCCGACGGGGCTCGAGGTTCGCCACAACTCCAGCATCGATGCGCACATGCTGCGGCTGGGCATCAAGTTCAAGGTCGGGCACGATTATGCCCACGACTACGATCATCCGGATCACTACAAGCGCAGCAACGACTCGCTGAAATAGGCTCGGACTCGCCGTCTGATCGGCAATCGGGGGCCGGCTTCCGCAAAGGGGCCGGCCTTTGCTCGTCGAGAGGCTCGGACCGGCGGGCTCATGCCTCCACCGATCGGCCTCCACCGAGTGCTTGTCGACGAGCCGCCACGTGGCTAATCGTCGTCGCTATCGGGAGGAGAAGACATGGCACGCCTCGGGGGACGCGTCGCGCTCGTCACGGGCGCCGGGAATGGTATCGGGCGAGCCATCGCCAAAGCGCTCGCGGCCGAAGGTGCGCACGTCTGGGTGACCGATCGCGATGCCGCGGCGGCCGATGCGGTTGCCGAGGATATTGCGGCGCAGGGCGGCATGGCCACCCCACATTGCCTCGACGTCACGCTCGGCCAGGACGTCTCTTCGACACTGCGCCGGCTCGAGGCCGAGCATGGCAAGCTCGACATCCTCGTCAACAACGCGGGCCTCAACGTCCGCTCCGATTTCCGCCATCTCGCGGAGGCTCATTGGGCCGAGGTACGTGACGTCAACCTCGACGGCGTCGTGCGGCTTGCACGGGAGGGCTTCGAGTTGATGCGGCGCTCGGGCAATGCGTCTCTGGTCAATATCGCCTCCATCATGGGCGAGCACGGAATGCGCCAGCTGGTTGCCTACTCGGCGACCAAAGGCGCCGTGATTGCGCTGACCAAGGGGCTCGCGGTGGAGTACGCCGGCTTCGGCATCCGCGTGAATGCCCTTTGCCCAGGTTTCGTGGAGACGGCTTTGACGGCGAGAGCCTTGAAGATCCCGGCGTTGGCCAAAGCACTCGTCGAAAAGACCCCGATGCGCCGCTTCGGGCGCCCGGAGGAGATCGCTGCCGTAGCCGTTTTCCTGGCCTCGGACGAGGCATCTTTCGTGACGGGCTCGACACTGGTCGTCGACGGGGGCATGACGGCGCAGTTGTGAGCCTGCCAAGTGTCGCCACACGGGGCGGCTAGACAACTCCGAGCGAGAACCGAGCAGGCAGCCGTGGGGACATGAGGCAGAGCCCGACCAGCCGCTATGCGGCACCCTTAGCCAGAGCCAGCACTTGGCGCGCATGCTGGAGCCTGCTCGCGGCTTCATGGCTTGCGCTGGCGTTCGGCACGGCGGCCACGGCCGCCACCTTCACCTTCGCCGGAAGCCACTCGAGCGTCACCATAAGCTGGAGCCATGCCGGCCTTTCACGCCACTCCGCCCGCATCGTCGGTGTCGACGGCACGCTGGAGTTCGAGCCCGCGGACCCGCAGTCCGCGACCGTCGAGGCCCGCCTCGATCCTGCCCGCCTTTCGACAGGCGTCCCGGCCCTCGATCGCCTGCTGAGAAGCCCGGACTTCTTCGACGTGGCGTCGCATCCGGTCATCGCCTTTCGGAGCACGGCCGCGCGGATCACCGGAGAGCGGACGGGCGAGGTGCTGGGCGATCTCACGGTTGCGGGTGTCACACGGCCCGTGGCGCTGACGGTCACATGGAACTTCGCCGG
>JBFWQN010000176.1:0-9522 GCA_050249405.1 Hyphomicrobiaceae bacterium
GCCGGGCCTCGGAAGAAAAGCAGCCTGCTCAACCGCCGCTACTCGGCTGCCGCTGCCTGCTGACCCGCAAGCACCTGGTCGGCGAGGCGGCCCGTCAGCTCGGCCAGATGGTCGAACGTCGCCGTGAAGGTGCCGACGCCCGCGGTCGCCGATCGCAGCTCGACGATCAGGTCCTGGATCTCCGCCTCCGGCATCTTGGCCTCGACCACGTCCCACCCCGGCCAGCCGTCGCGCGCGTCGAAGCCCAGGATGTGGCCGCGGCGCTGCGAGATCATGGCGTTGATGCGGCTCGTCGCCTCGTTGGGCACGGTGATCCTCACGTGCATGACGGGCTCGAGCAGAACAGGCTGGCACTTCGGCATGCCTTCCGACATGGCGAGGCGGCCGGCCTGCCGGAACGCCATGTCGGACGAATCCACCGTGTGATACGAGCCGTCCGTCAGCGTCACCGCCACGTCCACGACCGGAAATCCGAGCGGCCCGTGTTGCAGGTAGTCCGCGACGCCGATCTCGACCGAGGGGATGAACTGCCGCGGCACCACGCCGCCGTGGATCTTCTCCTCGAACTTGAAGCCCTCGCCACGCGGCTGCGGCGCGATCTCCAGCACCACGTCGCCATACTGGCCGTGCCCGCCGGACTGCTTCTTGTGCCGGCCGCGGATGGTCGTCGCCTTGCGGATCGTCTCGCGATAGGGGATTTGCCGCGGCTTCGTGATCGCCTCGATGCCCGACTTGCGCTTGAGCCTCTCGAGCGTGACGCGGAGGTGCATCTCGCCCTGCCCCCAAAGCACCATCTGGTGCGTGTCCTGCACGTGGTCGAGCTTCAGCGCGATGTCCTCCTCCATCGCCTTGGCGAGCGCCGAGGTGAGCTTCACCTCGTCCTTGCGGTCCTTGAGCGAGATGGCGACGCCCAGGGCCGGAGCGGGCGGCACCGGCGCACCGAGCTGCTTGACCCCCTTCGCATCCGTGGTGATGGTCTCGCCCGTTCGCACCTTCTCGAGCCGCGCCAGCGCCGCCGTATCGCCGGCCTTGGCCGTGCCGCGCTTGCGGGTCTCTTGCCCGACCAGCGACAGCACTCCGGCGATCCGCTCCTCGGTGCCGTCGCCTGTCACCGTATCGCCTTCGTGCAGCTCGCCCCTCAGCACGCGGGCGACCGACAGCTTGCCGCCGTGCGAGGTGTAGATCGTCTTCATCACATGGGCGGCCGATGTGGTATCGCCGAGCCCGATCCGGCGCGCCGTCTCCTCGACGAACGGCGCCTCGTGCCGGATCGCCTTCAGCAGCCGCACGATGCCGTTGCCGTTTCCGGCCGAGCCCACCAGCACCGGGCAGATCAGGCCTTCCTTCAGCTCCCGCGCCAGATCGTCGAAGATGCGGTCGCGCGGAGGCTGGATATCGGAGAGCAGTTGCTCCATCAGCTCGTCGTCGTAGTCCGCGAGCTTCTCGAGCATTTCAAATCGCGCCGATTTCTCCCGATCGGCGACCGTCGTCGGCATCTCGATCAGCTCCGAGGGCGCATGCTCGCGATAGATGAAGGCCCGCTCGAGCGCGAGATCGACGAAGCCCGTCGCGATGCCGTTCTCCCAGATCGGGATCTGCCGAAGCACCAGCGGCTTGGCGCTCGCCGGCTGCAGCATGGGCAGGATCTCGCGGACCGGCGTCTCGAAGCTGTCGATCTTGTTGAGGAAGAGGAAATGCGGAATGCCGCGATCCTCGAGCTGCTTCAGGATCACCTGCAGGGCTGCGACGCGCTTGGGATCCGGCTCCGTCACGACGATGGCGGCGTCGGCAGCGGCGAGCACCGCATCGGTCTCGGCCAGGAACTCGATCGAGCCGGGACAATCGACGAACGTGAACCGGTCGCCGAGAAACTCGACGTCGGCGAGGTTGAGCTCGGTGCTCATCCCGTGTGCACGCGCTTCCGGCGTCGCGTCACCCACCGTGTTGGCATCAGCGATGGTGCCCTGGCGCGAGATGGCGCCGGTCCGGTGGAGGATGGCCTCGAGCAAGGTGGTCTTGCCGGACATGTAGGGTCCGACCAGTGCGATGCAGCGGGCACTGCGGCCCGCCCCGCCATTGGCTTGAGCCATGGCTTCGCTCCTTTGTCTCTCAGGCAGCCGGGCACGATGCCGCGCCCCGCGCCTGAGATGAAGGACGCGGCACAGGCATCGTGAACCCGCGGCGGAGGCTTGCGCAAGCCCCACACGACAGTTTTATGAAAAAAGCGGAGCACGCCCCGAGTCCATCGAGGGGCGGACCTGAAGCCCGCCTGCAACGGCCTCCGACGTTTTGTGAAGCTGGCGGGTCGAGACCATTTTCAGGCCGCAATCGCCCAGCACGTCACGCCCCGTCGAAATGCCACGTCCAATCCTATGGGGGATTCCATGCGTCTCAGCTCGTTCGCGTCTGGCCTCGCGGCCGGCGGCTCGTTTCTGCTCGTGTCGCTCGGCGCCGCGCAGGCGCTGGAGGAGGCCAAGGGCGAGAAGGAGGCGCTCAAGGCCTGCGAGAAAAGCCTGTGCGAGCTCGTCACCAAGAAGGGTCCGGATACCGGCGACTTCACGTGCGGCCTTTCCAAGACCTGGCCGAAAGCCGAGCTGAAGGAAGGCTCCTCCGCCGGCAAGCTCTCGTGGGGCTTCGGCGACGCGCGCTGCACGGTCGACCTGAAGCTCGCCCGCGCCACCATCGTGTCGGCCGTCAAGGACCCGAAGGCCACTCTCCAATTCCCCGATCACACCGTGAAATGCGTGATCGAGGGCGAGAAGGAGCCGACCAACGTCACGGCGACGCTGGCACCGAAGGCCGAGTTCGAGGGCGGCCGGGTGAAAAAGGTGTGGGTCAACCTGAAGGACGTGAATGGCCCGAGCGTGGTCAAGGGCCTTGCCTACACGGCCGCCAAGCTCGAGGACAACGTCGGCGTGTTCCACGGGGCCCTTGTGAAGTCGCTGAACCACATGATCCAGGAGAAGTGCCCGCGGGTCGCCGCCGGCGGCTGATCGGACTGCGGCAATCGGCCGTGAAGCCGGCACCCGTGCCGGCGAGCCGTTCGGCCGCGACGCTCGGTCCAGGGGATGGGCGGCCGGCTCGGCGGTTGTCGCCCTCCGTCGAACGGCCTAAGAGACGGAACGGACCCTGACGGACCACGTCGAGGGTGCAGCAGGGGCGAGGGCACGCGCCTTGATCACGAAGGGGGATGCGGACGCGGCGATAGTCGAAGCGCGGTCGTGGCTGATCGGCCGCACGCGCACGATGAAGCGCATGCTTCTGATGGCGAACGACCTGATCCTGCTGTCGGTGGCCGTGTGGCTGGCGTTCACCTTGCGGCTGGCCGTGCCGTACGTACCGTCGAATATCGCGCTGTGGCTGGTCTTCGCGAGTGCTCCGGTAGCCGGCGTCGCCGTATTTCATTTCTGTGGCCTCTACCGGCTGGTCACGCGCTTCCTGGGATACCAGGGTGCCGTCCGCATCTTCGGTGGCATCGGCCTTGCCACGCTCCTCTGGGCCGTCGTCGTCCTGATGGCCATCGGCACCGGCGACCCTGACATCTGGGTGCCGCGCTCGGTGGTGGTCCTTTATCCGCTGATCGGCGGCGTGCTGGTCTGGGTCAGCCGCGAGGTGGCCGCGTTGTTGCTCTCCAGCGGCACCGGCGGCGAGCCCCGTCAGCCCGACAAGACGCGGGTCCTCATCTACGGCGCCGGGGCCGAGGGCGTGCGTCTGCTCGAGGCATTGCGCCGCGCCGGCGAGCACGAGGCGCTCGGCTTCATCGACGACACGCGAAGTCTCGTCGGCCAGCGCGTCGGCGGCCTCAAGGTCTATCGCGTCGACAAGCTCGCCCGCTTCGTCGAGCGTGATGCCGTGAAGGAGGTGCTGCTGGCCCTGCCGCAAAGCCAGCGGCGCGAGCGGCAGGCCATCATCCGCCGGCTGGCGCAGCATCCCGTGCGCGTGAAGACGCTCCCCGCCATGGAGGACATCGCTGCGGGCCGCGTTTCCGTGACCGACTTGCGTCCCGTCGACGTCGACGATCTGCTGGCCCGCGATCCGGTGCCGCCGGATGCGGAGCTCCTGGCCAGGGCCATCCGTGGCCGCTCCGTGATGATCACCGGCGCCGGCGGCACGATCGGCAGCGAGCTGACGCGCCAGATACTGAGGCAGTCGCCGCGGCGTCTCGTGCTGCTCGATTTGTCCGAGGCGGCCCTCTACGAGGTCGAGACCGAGGTCCGCGATTCGATGGCCCGCATCGGCGAAGGCGCGCCCGGTGGCGAGACAGCTCCCCTGCCCGAGATCGCCGCTGTGCTCGGCTCCGTCACCGACGCCCGCCTCCTCGAGCGCGTCATGCGCGACAATGGCGTCGAGACGATCTTTCACGCGGCAGCCTACAAGCACGTGCCGATCGTCGAGGCCAATCCGGTCATGGGCCTCAGGAACAACACGTTCGGCACCCTGGTCCTCGCGCGCATGGCGCTGCAGGCGGGGGTGAAGCGCGTGGTGCTCGTCTCCACCGACAAGGCGGTGCGTCCCACCAACATCATGGGTGCCAGCAAGCGCCTCGCCGAGCTCGTGTTCCAGGCGGCGGCGGCAGGCGGCGGCACGACCGTCTTCACGATGGTCCGCTTCGGCAACGTGCTCGACAGCTCCGGCTCCGTCGTGCGCCGATTCCGCCGCCAGATCGAGGCCGGCGGGCCTGTCACCGTCACCCATCGCGACGTCATTCGCTACTTCATGTCGATTCCCGAGGCTGCGGGCCTCGTCATCCAGGCCGGCGCGATGGCCAGGGGCGGCGAGGTGTTCGTGCTCGACATGGGCGAGCCCGTGCGCATCGACGATCTGGCGCGCACCATGATCCGCATGATGGGCCGCGAGGTCCGCGACGAGCACAACCCCGAGGGCGATATTCCGATCCGCTACGTCGGCCTCCGCCCGGGCGAGAAGCTGTTCGAGGAGCTGCTGATCGACGGCGATCGCACGATGCCGACCGAGCATCCGCGCATCCGCCAGAGCAAGGAGCCGTTCCTCGCTGCGCCGCAGCTCGAGCGCGAGCTCGCCCGCCTCGATGCCGCCATGCAGCTGCCGGCCGGCGCCCGCGAGGCGATCCACGAGGTGCTCGCCCGCACGGTCGAGGGCTACGTCCCGACGCCACCGGTTAAGGACCCGCTCGAGGCTGCGGCCAACTGGTCTCCGCCAAACCGGACGCTGCACTGATCGAAGATTTGTCGCGGATCGGACCGACGTGTCCGGTTGATGCAGCCTTCGCCCGGCCAGGACGCGCGCCGGCCGCGCCCCGAATGGCCTACACCGGCCACGCGCGGGCGATGATCGCACGGGTATCGGCCCAGTCGAGCCCCTGGCCATACGTCGTGCGCGCAAAGCCCGAGAGGCGGCTCGCGACGAAAGCATCCGCAACGGGCGTGGGCGCGTGCTGGCGCAGCAGCACGCCCGCCGCCGCCACCGCCAGCGTCTCGACGAGCTGTCGCGCACGGCGATCGAGCGTGCGCGGATCGTGCAATATGGCCTCGACTCGGCCGAGCCCATCCTTGAGGTGCGGGTCCTGGCTCGCCACCTCCGCGAGCTCGTCCATGACCACCGTCGCCGCATCCGGCTCGCGCTGCAGCACGCGAAGCACGTCGAGCGCCATGACATTGCCGGAGCCTTCCCAGATCGAGTTGACGGGCACCTCGCGGTAGAGGCGGGCGAGCAATCCCTCCTCGACGTACCCGTTGCCCCCCATGCACTCCATCGCCTCGGCGACGAGCGGCGGCGCCATCTTGCACACCCAGTATTTGGTCACCGGCGTCATGAGCCGCGCGTAGGCGCCTTCGCGAGCATCCTCCGGCTTGTCGAAGGCCCGGGCGAGACGGAAAGCGAGCGCCGTCGCCGCCTCCACGTCGAGCGCCATGTCGGCCAGCACCTCGACCATCACCGGCTGCTCGGCAAGGCGGCGCCCGAGCACCGAGCGGTGCCGCGTGTGATGCAACGCATTGGCGAGCGCGAGCCGCATCAGACCGGCCGAGGACACCGCGCAATCGAGTCGGGTCGACGTCACCATTTCGATGATGGTGGCGATGCCTCGCCCTTCCTCGCCGACGCGCCAGGCGTGCGCCTTCTCCAGCTCGACCTCGGCCGAGGCGTTGGAGCGGTTGCCGAGCTTGTCCTTCAGCCGCATCAGGCGCAGCCCGTTCAGCTTTCCGTCGGGCAGGAAGCGTGGCAGCAGGAAGCACGTCAGTCCCGCCGGAGCCTGCGCCAGCACGAGGAACGCATCGCTCATCGGCGCCGACAGGAACCACTTGTGGCCGGTGAGCAGGTGCTCGCCGGATGACGGGTGGCCCGCCGGCTCGGCCCGGGTGGTGTTTGCGCGCACGTCCGAGCCACCCTGCTTCTCGGTCATGCCCATCCCGATGGTCGAGGCCGTCTTCGACGGCGCCGGCAGGAAACGTGGATCATAACGCGGGGAGAGAATGCGCGGCAGCCACGCCTCGGCGAGCTCCGGTGCGGCGAGCAGCGCCGGCACCGCCGCGTGCGTCATGGTCAGCGGACACACATGGCCCGCCTCCATCTGTGCCGCGAGATAGAGCCGCGCGGCGCGCGCCACATGGCGCCCCGCCGCCGGCGCCTCGCCCGGCACCGCGAGATGCGACCACCCGCCCGATGCGAGCCCCGCGGCCGCGCTCGTTTCCATCAGCCGGTGATAGGCCGGGTGGTACTCGACGACATCGCGCCGCCGACCCTTCTGGTCATAGGCGTGCAGCACCGGCGGATGCGCATTGGCTTGCCGCCCGAGCTCCAGGGCGTCCTCCGAGCCGCACATCCGCGCGAAGGCGCCAAGCTCGGCGAGGTCGGCTGCGCCCTCCCCCTCGCGGCACACGGCGTCGGCCAGCGCAGCGTCGGTGTCGAGAAGGTCGATATCCGCGAAAGGCGGGCTCTGATTGGCGACGTCATGGGTGGCTGAGGACATGCGAGGCTCCCCATCGCTGGCGTCACCCACAATCTAATGGCCCCACGCAGACGATGCACGGGGCGAGTATGCACGTGACGATGGGCGACCTCCGCGTCGATGGCCTCGCCCGCAAGCGCTTATGCCCGCTCAACCGGATCGCAGCGCCATTCGCCACGCCAGCCCGCCCTGGCCGCAACCTGCGGCTCATCGTCGATGCTTGTCGGCACTCTCACACGTTTGTGAACCGAGACGTATCGATCCCATATTTACAACTCGAATGAACGTCGTTTATATTCACTTCATCGGCTGGGACGAAGCGAGCGCCAAGGCCCGGCCAGCCAGACACACGCCAGACGGAGAAAATCGATGAAGACGATCCTCGCCTCGATCCTTGCCCTCGGCCTTCTTGCCGGCGCCGCCTCGGCCTCCACCCAGACCCCGGTCCAGGCCGACACCTCCATCGCCGACTGGTGCAAGCCCTACTACGGCCACTGAGCCTGACCCTTCCCTTCGAGCCTCCGGAGAAAATCGATGAAGACGATCCTCGCCTCGATCCTCGCCCTCGGCCTACTCGCCGGCACCGCCTCGGCCTCCACCCAGACCCCGGTCCAGGCCGACACCTCCATCGCCGACTGGTGCAAGCCCTACTACGGCCACTGAGCCCGCCCTGTTTCCGTCACGCCGGCGAAGGCCGGCACCCGGTTGCCGAGCGATCGCGCGCCTGGGTCCTGGCCTCGCCGGGGTGACGGAGTTGGAAGCCCGAATTTCCTCTGCTGCCTCACCGGTCCTCGAGGTGGCGGTGCATACTGCCCACGAGTTTTGCCTTCTCACTGATATTCGACCTTCGAGCCTCCCGGGGCGACTGCCTCGGGAGGCTCATTGCCGTGCGCGCCGGCTCATCCAAGAGCCACGTCGTGCCGCGGCGCATGCCAGCCTGCGGCGGCCGCGATGCAACGCTCCACATCCTCCTTGAGCATCAGGCCGTCGGCGACGAGGCGCCGGGCAGCCTCCCCGATCAGCCGCTGATACTGGGCCGCGTCCGTGTAGCGCTCGGTGATCGACGGCCGTGGGTCGCCGGTCATCGCCCTCTCCTCCGCGCTTTCGGCAAACGGTATGGTCGAGCCCGTGAACTCGTGCAGTGCTCCGTGACCCTGACCGCGCACCCGCATGTTCCAGCCCGTGTAGGTGGCGAGCGGCACCTGCACCATCGGCACGCGCACCCCGGCGACATCGTTGCCGTCCGTGTCCGTCGCCGGAACCAGCACCGTGTAATGACCGCCCGTCCGCCGCGGCGGCTCCGCCAGGAGCCCGCGCTCGAGGTCCGGCCCGAAATCGAGCCGCTCCAGCATGTTCGGCTCGCGCGGCGTCGCCACGCCCGGAATGGCAGGAAATCCCTTCCGCCACGTCGCGACGTCCACCAGCGTCCCGTCGGCGCGTCGCGGAATGCGGCTGTCTGGCGGCGGCGTGCCGCTGGTCGCCCAGGCGTCGAGCGCGTCGAGCACGGCGCGGAAGAGCATCGACGTCCACACCACGTTCTGCACGTTCTGACAGATGCCGCGCGCCGGCGTCTTCAGCAGCGGTTCGGCGAAAGGCTGCGACGACGACCAGAGATAGGCGCGCACGTTGGCCGGAAGCGGCAGGTCGTTTCCCTGCGTGTCCGTGTGCGCGAGGCTCCCGCGGCGCTGCCAGTACTCCGTGCCGGTTTGCGTGTGCATGATCAGCGGGTCGGTCTCCGGCCGCTTGCAGATGGCATCGGTCCGTCCCGTCAGGTGGTCGGTGCACGGGGCATCCGCGAACGGAAACCAGTCGGCCGGGCTCTCGTGGTCCTCGTGCTGCTGGCCTCCCGAGACGATGGCGTTGGCGAAGCGGTGATTCATCCACATGCGCCCGGCACCCGCCACGTGCGGCAGCAGACCGTCGAAAACGCGCCCTCCCCGTGGATCGCTATTGAAGCCCAGGTAGACGAAATCGCGGATGCAGCGGCCGGTCTGCGAGCGGCCCCAGCCGTAGGCCTTCTCCATACCTCCGGGGAGCGGATTGGCGTTGCCCGCATCGTCGGCCCGGCCCGATTTGAGGAATGCCACCACGTCGCGCACCGCGACGTGACCGAGGCCCAGCACCAGCGGATCGCGGCCTTCGTAGACCAGCTCGTAGATCCAGCCAGGCTCGAATCCCTTCGGCATGTGGATGTGCACGTCCGATGGCACGATCGCCGTCTCGCCGCCCTGCCCGTCCATGCCCGCACCGCCCTCGACCCGGGCGAGCATCCACTGGTCGTGCGGCACCGGCACACGCTCGTCCCCGGCATAGCGGCGGCGCGTGAGCTGTGCCTTCCGCGTATCGAGGGACACCGCCGGATGCGCCCGCGTGGACGCCCGGCTCGAGAGGGCAAACATCCGTTGCCCCGGCTGCGTGGCGATGAATTCGACGCGCACCGGCCCTGTGATCGGCCGGCCGCCATCGGTGGCCACGGGCACATCGAGGAGAAAGCGGTTGTCACCCGGCAGCAGATCCGCCTGCCAGCCGGCCATGACCACGGTGTAGCCACGGCGGAAAAGGAAGCCGTTGCCGGCATGGGCGGCGGATCTCGGATC
>JBFWQN010000177.1:0-9459 GCA_050249405.1 Hyphomicrobiaceae bacterium
GGACGGACGACACGCCGGACGCGCCGGGCGGACGGCAGCCCAAGCCGAGGCTCAAGCGCAGCCCCGCACCCACGACGTGGGGACGTGGCCGGCAACCTTTCTACCGGCGCCTTCGGATGCCCACCCGGCATCCGGTGTGGTCGCAAGGCTGACTGAAGAAGAAGAAACGTTTCGGAGCACGTGTAATGAAGCCGTTCCACTTCCTGACTGTCGTCGTGAAGGACGACGAGCGCGCCTTGCTGACGCGCGACGGACGCCTCGAGCGCCTGCTCGGGCCCGGCCGCTTCAACGCATTCGACCCGCTTGGCCGGTTGAAGGCGGAGGTGGTGAAGGTTGTGCGGGCGGAGATGGCCATCGAGCGCGCGCTGCTGATCGAGAAGACGCGGCCGGAGGTTGCTGCCGAGCATCTCGCCATCCTGCAGACGGGCGCCAACGAGGTGGCGATCGTCTCGCTCGATGGCGAGCCGAAGCACCTCGTGGCGCCGTCCACGACCCGCGCCTTCTGGAAGACGCTGACGCTGGTCGAGATCGAGCGCATCGACACGGCCGCGAGCCTGCGCGTCGAGAAGCGGCATCTCGACCGCCTCGATCTCGCGCGCTCGACGCTGGTCGTGCATGCGACGGTCGAGGCGCACGAGGCGGGTCTGCTGTTCGTCGACGGTGTGCTCAAGGAGCGTCTCGGCCCTGGCCGGCATGCGTTCTGGAACGTCGGCCGGCAGGTGCGGGTCGGCAAGGTGGACCTGCGTCCGCAGCCGCTCGAGGTGACGGCGCAGGAGATCCTGACCAAGGACCGCGTCGGCATCCGCGTGACGCTGACGGCGTTCTACCGGATCGCCGATCCGGAGAAGGCCGCGATCGCCTCCGCCGACGTGTCGAACACGCTGTACCGGCTCGTCCAGTTCGCGATCCGGGAGGCGGTGGCGACGCGCACGCTGGACGACATCTTAGCGGCGCGCGACACCATCGACAACGAGGTGCGCGCCTACGTGACGGAGCGGGCGCGAGCCCTCGGCGCCGAGATCGGCGAGATCGGCGTCAAGGACGTCATCCTGCCGGGTGACATCCGCGACCTCCTGAACAAGGTTGTGGAGGCGGAGCGGGTGGCGAAGGCCAACCTCATCCGCCGCCAGGAGGAGACGGCGGCGACCCGCTCGCTGCTCAACACGGCGCGGCTGATGGAGGACAACCCGCTCCTTTTGAAGCTCAAGGAGCTGGAGACGCTCGAGCGGCTCGTCGAGAAAGTCGGCCGCATCGACCTCCACGCCGGCAACGGCGGAGGTGGCCTCGATGCGCTGCTGACCAAGCTGTACCGGCTCGACGGCAGCGGCGAGTTGCGCCTGCCCGCGAAGTGACGCGAAAAGGGAGGAGGGGGAGAGCCTTCCCTCCTCCCGATCGGCTGGCACGGACACCGGCCGCGCCGGGGAGGACGACCGGCAGCCGCGCCTGCCGTTCTGCGCCGCTATTCCGCGGGCAGAATGGCGATGTCGAGTGTCTTGCCGGCGAGCCCCGCAATGGTGCCGAGCGGTTTGGCTTTGCCGCTTGCCAGATCGACCTCGTGCAGCTTTCCATCGGCGAGCAGCCAGGCTGCATTGCCGCCTTTGCCGTCGGCGAGGATATCGAGCGCCATGGGCCCGCTGGCCGTGACGCCGGTCGCACCGACCGTCACGAGGACGCCGTCGTTCGGCGGCGCCTGCTTCAGAAGCCAGCCATTTCTTGCATCGATATCATAGAGAGCCGTGGCCTTCGTGCCGGCGACGCTGTCCGTGTAGGCTCCCGCCGTCACCTTGGGCGTCGAGGCTTCGCCCTTGTCGCCCTTCGCATACTTGAGCCGTCCGTCGACGACCGCCTTTCCGTCATCCACGTTCACGCGCAAGTTCGTGCCATCGCTGGCCATGACGCGGAGCCGGTCGGCAACAGGATTGAAATCGACCACGTAGCTGACATCGCCGCCTGGCAGCTTCTCGCTGAGCTGGCTGCGCTTCTGCCACTTGCCGTTTTTCGGATCGACCGTGACGATCGCTCCATCGGCGGTCAGGCCGTAGAGCTTCGAATCGGCCGGACGGATGTCGATCCCGACCAGCTTAGCCCCGCCATCGAGCTTGACCGAGCCCGTGACTTTCCAGGTCGCCGTGTCGATCCACGCGATGGTGTTGCCGTTCTGGAGTGCGGCGACGGTCCCGGCCTGCGCTGTTGCCGCGAGGGCCAGTGGTGCGGCTATGGCCGCCGTCGCGACGAGCGCGCTGCGAAACGAGGTCTTCCTGCCTTGCATGATCATCTCCTGAGCGTGGCGTGCCGACCGGACGCCGCCTGACGCACGTCGATCGAAGGTCGAGGCTCCAGCGCGGTCATCGTGTCTGCCGGCGCGACCCGTGACCGGCGCAGGCCGGGATCTGGGTCGACGAGCAACAGAACGAGGACGAGCGCGCCGGCGACGACGACGACCGCGCGAAGGAGAGAGACGATGCTGGGCATGGGCCACCCCTTCGTACGCGGGCTCCGATTTCGGGCACCTCGCAGCTACGGGGGTTGGCGCGTGAGGTTTCAGGATTGCGCTCACAGATGCGTGAGCATTGACCGGCTGCGTCTGGTCGGTCAGGGAGCAGCCGGAATGAGGCGCCCGTGGAGAGCAGGTCCGGTCGGGCGGCCGGTCGGCGATCCGCCGGGCGGCTCCTGGCTGATGCCGAACGTGGCGCGCCGCAGCACCTCCGGCTCAAGCGAGGCGAGCGTCTTTCGCGTCGGCTGCTTCAGCGACGACTCGATCAGACCGAGCGACCGCGGCACCGGTGAAACGGCAGGGTCCACGATCCAGAGCTGATAGGTTCGCTGCTCCAGTGGCTCGGCGGTGACCGGACGGACGACGATCTGGCGCGTCTCGAGATCGATCGCCAGCACGAATGCCGGTTGCTGATCGTCCTTCTGGAAGACCGCGACGAAATTCTGCGGCATCTCGTGCCGAAGCGTCTCGCGGTAGCCGAGCATCAGAGCGAGCGCGGCGGCGATCGCGGACATCGCGATGGTTGCGCGCCTCCACAAGCCCAAGCGCCGTTCTAGCGAGACCACCGTCTGCCGTGCCGGCTCCGCAGCATCCTCGGGTGCCCGACCAGCCGCCGTTTCTTCTCCCACCGCAACGGCCGCAAAAGTACGTGCCGCAATCTTCTCGAACAGAGCCGGCGGGGGAGGAACGTCGGCGACCGCAGCATCCAGAGGTGACAGGCGCCGCTGCCATTCGTGGATCGCCTGGTCGAGCAGGGGCTCGCGCTGCCGCCGCGCCGCCACCGCCGCCCGCTCGGCAGCATCCAGCGAGCCGAGCACGTACTCGGCAGCCAGCATGTCCATGTCCTCCCGATCGGTCATGTCGAAAGGCAGTCCTTGAGCTGCTTCAGGCTGCGGTGCAGCCAGGTCTTGATCGTGGCGACGGGCGCGCCGAACCGCTGGGCCAGCTCCTCCCTGGAGCAACCATCGAGATAGGCGAGACGCACGATCTGCTGGCGATTGGCCTCGAGCGCCTCGAGGCAATGGCTCAACCGCGCCCAGTCGTCGGCCACCTCCAGCAGCTCCAGGACGGGCCGGGCCGTATCCACAGGATCGCCAGCCTCCTCCAGCGGCGCTCCAGCTTCCACGATCGACTTGCGCCGAACCTCGTCCAGCGCCCGGTTGCGTGCGATCGCGGCCATCCACGCTATGGCGGAGGCGCGGGCAGGATCGAAATCCCCGGCGCGTTCCCAGATCTTGACGTAGAGCTCCTGCATGATCTCGTCCGCGAGATCGCGGCGCCGAACAATGCGCAGGATGATGCCGTAGATCTTGCCCGAGGTCCGGTTGTAGAGGTCCGTGAAGGCAGCCCGGTCACCGGCCGCCACCCTCTCCATCAAACGGACGAGCTCTTTGCTGGTGCGTGGCTCGATCATGAGGCCCGATGCTGAACGAGAACAACCGGGCAGGTACGTTCACCAGGACGCCAAGGTTTCAATGCGATGCGATTGACATGAGTCGGACCGTCACAGGTCGCCGCGTGCGCCAGCGGTAGCACTGGCCAGCGCACGCGCGCCATCACTTGATCGGCTTCTCGTCGTCCCACACCTTCTCCGGCATCGGCAGGCCCACCCAGGTCGAATCCGGCAGCGGATCGATGGGCTTCACCCCGACGAAGTCCTCGAGGATCATCATCATCTGGCGCACGTGCTGGCCAGCGTGCCACGTCGTGCGCTCGAGGAAGTCGTGCTTCGACTGCTCGGCGTAGTAGGTCTCGGCCTTCTCCTCGAAGTCGGTGTGCTGCCCCTGCTGCTGCCACCAGTCGGTGAAGCGGCGCTCGACGTCGGCCCCGTAGGCGAGGATATCGGCCTTGCTCTCCCTGCCCTTCGGCGCATTGCGAGCGTACGCTGCAACCTCGAGCGGGATGCCTTCGACCTCGTGCTCGAGCCAGGCATCGACCACGTTGAACGTATGCCACGCGAGGTTCGCGAACGACCGTGGCCGTCCCGGCACCTCGCCCTGCATCCTGTCCTCGGGCATCTGGGAGAAGAAGCGCTGCTCGGCGGAAAGGATGATGCCGATGCGACGCGCCAGCTCCTCCGGCGGCAGGATCGTCTGCTCGCCGATGTCGACGCCGACAAGCCCCGCCACGTCGCGCAGCGACTGCCCGTTGGCATACCGATCCCCCCGCGTGACGAGCGGCAGCATGCGGACGCCGAACGGCTTCATCTCGTCCCACCCGGTCGGATCCTCGACCACATTGCGGGAGATGAACTCGATATTGTGTCTGCCAAGGAACTCCTTGGTGCGGAGGCAGCTGGTTCAGCCAGGGTGCCAGTAGACGCGGACCTTGCCGTCGGCGGCTGTGGAGGGTGCGGTCATTGAATGCCTCGCATCGATCTCGATGCTGTGACAGTAGGACGCTTCGTTACGCCCGGCAACCATGTGACACCTCCGATCGACTGCGGCCTCGCCGCACCAGCGGGGCTTCGGCACGTGGGCCGGTACAGCCCCGCCGCGGGACAGGAGGCTCGGCCTATGGTAAAAGGCCGGATTGCCCGTAAAGGCTTCGCGCTCCAGCCGGTGCCGAAAGTGGCAGGCCGGAGCGGCGCAGGGACACACAGGCAGATCGGGAAGATGGCTTCAGCATTCGAACGGCCGCGGACGGCGGGATGCACCCTCGTGGTGGCAGCCCTGGTTTCGCTCGGGGGGTGCTCGGCGTCGCTCAATGATCTTCCGGGCGACGCTGGCATCGCGGCGGCTCCAACTGCGGGGAGCGCGCCGGCTGCCGGACAGCTAGCACAGGCTGCGCGTCCGCGTGGCGCCGTGGGTGCCGGGGCCGCGATTGCAGGCAATGCTCCGGCAGCACCGGCACATGCGGCCAGCGCCTCCTCTGGTGACCTCGTCACGCGTTTTCGCACGGGATCGGTCGTACTGTACCTCAGCGAGACGGGGCACGAGGGCCAGCGCGTGGCGACAAGCTCACTGCCGCTTCCGATAAAATCGTCGCGGCGCTCCGCGGATGGGTCCCGCGTCGAGGTCATGACCGTGGAAGGCCTGCGCTGGATTGCGGCGGCGGATCTGGTGGATCCAACCACTCAGAGCAGCCGCGCGGCCACTCCACCCCACGGCTCCCCCACGACCCAGCGCTGAGGGGCATCTCCCGGGGGAGAGCCAGCAGCAACCAGACCCTACATCTGATCGTAGTCTACGACGAGACGCGGTGTCTCCGGAACCGCCTGGCAGGTGAGCACGAACCCCTTCTCGACCTCCCAAGGCTCGTGGCTGTAGTTGACCCGCATGCCAGCCTTGCCCTCGACGACGCGCGCCCGGCACGTCGAGCACATGCCGCCCTTGCAGGAGTAGGGCGCGCGGACACCGGCTCTCAGCGCCGCCTCGACCACGGCCTCGTCCGGCCGGGCCGTGAAGCGGTGGCGCTGGCCGTCGAGGATGGCCGTGATCTCGGCGCCGTTGTGCACCTGCGCGACATCCGCCGGCGACATGGTATCGGCCGACGGCGGCGGCGGAACGCGGAAGGCACCGCCACCCGCGGCAAAAAACTCGTGGTGCACGCGATCGCGGGCGAAGCCCAGCGCAAACAGCGCATTGCGCACGTCGCGGATCATGCTGCCCGGACCGCACAGAAACACTTGGTCGACATCGGCGGGGGCAAACAAGTGGCGCGACAGCGCCTCGACCTTCGCCGCGTCGATGCGCCCCTCCAGCAGCGGCGTCTCGCTCTCCTCGTTGCGCGACAGGATGTGCAGCAGCGTGAAGCGGTCGACGAAAGCGTCCTTCAAATCCTCCAGGCGCTCGCGGAAAATGATGCTGCCGGTGTCGCGGTTGCCGTAGACGAGCGTGAAGCGCGTGCCCCGCTGGCGGCGCATGGCGTGCTCGGCCATGGCGACGATCGGAGTGATGCCAGCGCCGGCCGCAAAAGCCAGCACATGGCGCCTTTCTCCCGGCTCCTCGGGAAGAGCGAAACGACCCTGCGGCGGCATCGACTCGAGCATAGCGCCTGGACGCAGGCTCTCGCACGCCCAGGACGAGAACACACCCCCGGGAATGCGTTTGATGGCGACGCAGAGGTGGGGGTCGTCGGGCCCGGAGCAGATCGAGTAGGTACGACGCACCTCCTCGCCGCCGAGCGTCGCGCGGAGCGCAAGGTGCTGGCCAGGGCGGAATTGAAAAGCCTCGCGCTGGCCCTCGGGCACCGCAAAGGCGATGGAGACGGCGTCATCCGTCTCGCGCCGGACCTCCGCGATGGTGAGGGGAACGTAGTCGTGCATGAGGCCTCCCCTCAGAGACACTTGAAGACGTCGAACGGCTCGCGACAGTCGTCGCAGCGCCAGAGCGCCTTGCACGGCGTCGATCCGAACTCCGAGATGCGCGAGGTCTGCGTCGAGGCGCATTGCGGACAGGCGACCGTCTCGGTGCCGAACAGCAGCGCTCCCTTGCCGGCTCCCGCTGGAGGCGGCGCAATGCCGTAGGCACGCAGCTTCTCGCGACCCTCGGGCGTGATGTCGTCGGTCGTCCAGGCGGGCGAAAGCACGATTTCCACGCGGGCATCGGCAAGGCCCGCGCCGAGGAGAGCTGCCTCGACGTCAAGGCGGATGGTCAAGGTCGCCGGGCATCCCGTGTAGGTGGGCGTGAGCTTCACGACGATCGCCCCGTCCCGCCGTTCGACGCCGCGCAGCATGCCGAGGTCGGCGAGCGTGACGGCAGGAATCTCGGGATCGGGCACCGCGCCGGCGATGGCGAGTGCGCGGGAAAGGTCCGGGTCGCCTGCAGCCCCGTCTCGAGAGGGCGCCGGCTGCCTCGCCCCTGCCGAGTGTGCAGCCCCCGGACCTTTGGCTTGCTGTTGGCCGATCACCATGTGGCACCCGGATGGGCGCGCGCCAGCACCTGCAGGTCGGCCAGCATGTCGGCGAGGTGCACATGGCGGCCGGAGCGACCACCGGTGTGAGGAGCCGGCGGTGCCGCTGGCATCTCGAGTGTCGCATCTTGCAGCACCCGCCGGACCGTCGCTTCCCACGCCGGCCGGATCGCGGCGCGGTCTGGCGCGACGCCGTCCGTGGCGAGCTGCAGCTCGGCGCCATCCATCTCGAACAGCTCCGGCACGTAGGGCCACAGCGCCTCGAGTGCTGCCGCCACGCGACGGCGGCTTTCATCCGTGCCGTCGCCGAGCCGGATCACCCATTCGGCCGAGTGACGAACGTGATAGGCCATCTCCTTCACGGCCTTGGCCCCGATCTCGGCCAGCCCCTCGTGACGCGACGATTGCGCGAGAGCCTCGAAATAGGGATGCATGAACGCCGCGTAGAGAAACTGCCGCAGCATCGTGTGCGCGAAATCGCCGTTGGGCAGCTCCACCATCAGCACGTTGCGGAACTCGTGAGGCTCGCGGAAGTAGGCGAGGTCGTCCTCGCTTCGGCCCCTGCCTTCGGCCTCTCCTGCAAGGGTGTAGAGGAGGCGAGCCTGCCCGATCAGGTCCAGCGCGAGGTTCGAGAGCGCAATGTCCTCCTCAAGCGTCGGGGCTCGGCTCGACCATTGCGAGAGCCGGTGCCCGAGCACGAGCGCGTCATCGGCGAGCGCCACGGCATAGCGGAAAAGTGCGCTGTCGTCGGCCATCACATATGTCCAACCTCTTCCGGCACCTCGTAGAAGGTCGGATGCCGGTAGACCTTGGACGCGGTCGGCTCGAACAGCTGCTCCTTGTCGTTGGGGTCCGAAGCCACGATAGCAGACGACGGCACCACCCAGATCGATACGCTTTCGCCACGCCGCGTATAGACGTCGCGCGCGGCCTGCACGGCCATGGTCGCATCCGGCGCGTGCACGGAGCCGCAGTGCTTGTGCGGCAGCCCCGAGCGGGCTCGGATGAAGACCTCCCAGAGGGGCATCGGCTTGTCGGACATGGCCGTCTCGCTCAATGGCTAACCATCGAGCGAGCATACCCGCCATCCGGACGCGTTGCGAGCCGGCAGTTGACCTCCGACAAGCAGGGCTGAAGCTCAGCGCCCCTTGTCGACCCCATAATGCCTGTACGCGGCCTCGCGGATGTCGGCGCCGTCATCGCGTGTCAGATGCGACAGCTGATTGGCGGACGGCCCCTTCGCCAGCTCGTCGGGCGAGTAGGGAATGACGAAGCCTCCGAGCTTCTCGTCATAGTCGAGCACAGGCCAGGGCAGAGCCAGGTAGTTCTGCATCGCGGTGAGCGGCCCACCGGCGGTGATGACGGCGAACATCAGACGGTCGCTCGACTTGTCGAGCACGATGTCCTCGACCTCGCCGATGGTCTCGCCGGCTTTATTGAAGACAGCTTTTCCGATGACGCGAGAGGCGCGGATGGCGGTGGTGTGGCCCGTGGCTGTCGGCATGGTCGGCTCCCGTGGGTGGATGCGCTGACGGTGCGTGCGCGCACCGTCTCTCCCACCAAGAACAGCGCGGCGCCGACGGGGTTCCATCGCGCCGCGGCCGGTCGCATGACTTCTACTCTGCCGCCACCTTCGCCGCGGCCTCTCGCCGGCGACGCTTCTCGGCGTAGGCCATCGCGGCGTCTCGTACCCATTGGCCGTCAGCCTCGATCTGGCGGCGATGCGCCATGCGTGGCTTGTTCATGGGCCCGTCACCGGCCAGCACGCGCTTGAACTCCTCCCAGTCGATCGGCCCGTGCTGCCAGTGCCCGGTCGCCTCGTCGAGCCTGAGCTCCGGATCGGGGAAGGTGAGGCCCAGGAAATGACCTTGCGGCACGGTGGCATCGATGAAGCGCTGGCGCAGCTCGTCGTTGGAGAAGCGCTTGATCTTCCAGCGCGCACTGTCGGCCGAGTGGATGCTGTCCTTGTCGGAGGGGCCGAACATCATCAGCACCGGCCACCACCAGCGGTTCACCGCGTCCTGCGCCATCTGCTTCTGCGCAGGCGTGCCCCGGCTGAGCGTGAGCATGATCTCGTAGCCCTGGCGCTGGTGGAAGCTCTCCTCCTTGCA